>JADJNH010000006.1:0-300000 GCA_016714365.1 Candidatus Vicinibacter affinis
GTGCTGGATTAACTGTAAAATTCAATAAGTATATGAGATTTACGGCATCGGAAAAACAAGAGTTAATCAATATTGTAGTTGGCTCACAATTTGGTGTCAACAAAACTCTACGAGAGATTGGGCTTAATAAAGTACTTTTTCTATAACTGGTATAAGGCTTTATTCAGATCATGGGGTGGATGGTTTAGCTCCAAGTAAAACGCACTACTAGAAGGCATTGGAACAGCATACCACAAGAGCAAAAAAAATCTTGTGGTCATATTTGCGCGTTGAGTTTCCTCATTTATCATCCAGGAACTTGCTTTTAAACTTACTGACGAACAACAAATATTTATGTCAGAATCAAGCGTTTATAGAATTCTAAAAGAAAGAGGGATTGATCACGGCTCCTGCACATATTTTTATCACAGCAGCAGATGAATTTAGTAAAAGACAGCTTTCGTAAATCAGATGTGGCAAACAGACTTTACTTACTTCAAAATCTTAGGCTGGGGTTGAGCATTACTTGAGTACCGTTTTAGATGATTAGCAGATATATTGTCCACTGGGAACTCTGCAAAGGCATGAAAGTGGAAGACGTGAAAAGAACCGTTGATAGAGCTATTATAAAAGCTTAAAATTGTCACCAAACAACGACCTAAATTATTGTCCGATAATGGCTCTTGCTATATAACTTGATTTAAAAGATTATTTGAAAAATAGCTATGATATGGACCAGATACATGGAAGACCATTCCATCCTCAAACGCAAGGTAAAATTGAACGCTATCATAGGACAATGAAAAACGTTGTAAAACTTGATAATTATTATTGTCCAGAGTGAATTGGAAAGAGCTTTAGAAAAATTTGTAGAAACTTATAACAATGAAAGATATCATGAATCATTAGAAAATTTAACTCCTGCAGATGTGTATTTTGGCCGTGGAGACCTATTTTAAAAGAAAGGCAAAGAATTAAACTACAATGTATTAGAGATGGAAAATTGAGTATGAAAATTATTTCTAATGATATTAATAACTATAAACAAAAAGAATTAGCTTTGATTTAAATTGAAACACTACTTAGTGAAATGTTCAAATTACTTTGACGACATACACTCCAAGTATATTCCCAATTCAATATCATTACCAACATAAGAAATGTCATCATATAAGATAGCTTGATCCTCACTATAGATTTTTGAATCGGGTAAATCTTCAAAATCGGATTGATTACATGAAATAACAAATAGAGTAAGTGTAATTAAATAGAATTTCAAAAAAGACTCTTTCATACTCATTTATTTTAAAGGTTTATTAATTAAATAATGCTTTCCACAGATTTCAATTGAAATAACCCAATTCAATCAATATTCATTTAAAAAATATAGTTAAATATTTGTTAAATATTTTAATTTTTAGTATTCTTCATGAATTTTAAGGAGATATTTAATTTTCTTCGATTATTAAATCCAATGCACTTTTGCGACATCAACTAGTGCACAAAGTGAATAGACTAGTGCACAATAGTGCATATAACAAAAGAAACTATTCAAAAGAAAATATAACAAAAGGGAAGCAGTTTGCCAAAACGGCAAAATACTACTGAACTATTAGAGAAATAATTGAGAAATCGAAGTATCAACCACTTTTAGGATTTTAAACAATAGACATTCGATATGGAATTGATATAATCTATGCAACGAATATCAAGTAAAATTCTATAAAAAACTGATCGGTGATAAGCTATTATCTCTTTCTAGATTATTTCAATAATTTTAAATGGAATACGTGAATTTATTGACGGTGCCTTGGCACCGTTGGTTTGCAATCTGCGATGCCCTTCAATTTTCGCTGATTGTGGGCTACTACAGGTGAGAAGGTACCTATTATATCAATTTAATTATCATCAATATGAAATCACCAAAAAGGACTGCTTAAAATCTATTAGTATTTTCACTAAACATAGAACGTGGGCGAAAAATTTTGCCAAATTGGCAAATAATGCTGTCTACGAATGGTCGATAATTAAAACATACTTAGGGCATCAGGATTATTATTCCTGGTGCCCATTTTTTATTTATGTCAAACATCCCAAATTATTTAAAAGTATATCGCAAGCGATCACCTTTACAACAAGGGGACATGCTTTCTATTTCCGGATTATTAGATGTCTCAAGTATTTCCAGATATGAAAAAGGTCAAAGAGAACCAACTAAAGAGATTTTACTTGTTTACCATCACATTTTTAATACTCCTATAGAAGACTTTTTTATACTAGAATCTCAAGTTATGATACCCTGATTAATCGAGCGGATGAAAGAACGAATCAAGGAATTAGAAAAAGAAGATCAAATAACATTAAAGAACACCTCTAAAATTAAATTCCTTGAAAAAAACTATTATTAGATTAAGAACTATAAAAACTTTATGAAAACATCAACTGAAAAAATGAAAATCATTTGTGCCATTTATCCAAATGCCAATGGTTTTGGATATGTTTATATGGAGAGTGCTAGAAAATTAATTGATTTTGGAATCGTCCAGATAAACCCAATAAGCAATCGAAAGGTATTGGAAAGAATTAAAAAATGTTTTGATTATTTCCGACCAACTCTTGTTATTGCCCTTGATCCGGATGGTAAATCCTCCAGAGTAGGTAGACGAACGCGAAAGCTAATCAATAAAATTATTAAATATGCCGAATCGGGAAAAGCTTCCTGTTGACCAATTCACCCGTGATCAAATCCGGGATGTATTTGAGAGTTTTGGAAAAACTACGAAATATAAGATTGCCAAATTCCTTCTTACGGAATTTACAGAGCTTGAACCTAAGCGACCGCGAGAAAGAAAGCTGTGGATGAGTGAGGATAGAAATATGGCAATTTTGATGCGTTGTCTCTAGAGTAACTTGGTTTTTATCTAAATGATTAATTTAATTTATCTCAAGTGGAAATTGATAAATAAAATCCTAAAAACATTATATTTGCTAAATATATAAATTATATGGATGCTAAAGAATTGAAACATGATATATATTTCGCTTGGGAGCCAATAAATGACCCAAACAATGGTTCATATCACATTTATGATAGACCTATTTCTACTGATGAAATTCGTGTCATACCTAACGATGATTATCTTTGTGGATTAAAAGTATCTGATTTCAAAAGAGCTTCAAAATTTCACCAATATCGAGCGACAAACAGGAGTGAATTCGGCATTGCATAATGCTCTTTGTCCTAAATGCAAATTAAAAATTAGATGCACAATTCCCGTTAATTTAGAAATGGCGATAAATTATTTTTCCTTTAAAGAATATATTTTATATGGATGATATTAAAAATATTAATGTTTCCTTTTCTGAAGCAATAAGAAACTCTGGAAATGAAAGAGATCTCGATTGAATTCGCTGAAAAACATATTGATTCAATAATGAAAGATGGCATTGTAAAGAATTACCTATAATAGGAACATTATTTGGCATCAACAATCTAGCTCTAACCATAAAGGACAAAATATTTCTCAAAAAATTATTTATTTTTTAAATGGGATCAATCATATTTCAGTTTCAAAGAGGCAGGAAATGATTGATTTAGTTAATAATTCATCAATTCAAAAGGTGAAAGTAGGAGAAAAATTAATTTATATTTTAGATAGATGCGAAGATCACATATCTGCAAAATATTTAGCACAACTATTTTGTGCATTTTTAGAGGCTAAAATTATCTTATCAAGACTTTCTTAGAGGTGCTCGAATTATTCAGAATATTTTGCTTCAGGATTTAGAAGATTTTCTTGATGGATCCGATTCTAAATTTGATTTTAAAGGAAGGGCTGAAGAAATTCCAAGCGAATATGACTTACCCCTAATTAATGTTGGAATTTGCGGTTTTGGATATAATGACCCAAGGCTTGATAAGAATTATTTTGGAGAAAAAGAAATTCAAGGTGGTGATGCAGTTATTTGGATAACAGATATTGGTAAAAGCTAAAAAAATACTATATAAGGAAAATTAAGAATTATAAATTATACTCTTAAAATTCTCCGTCTTCTCAAAAATCTCTTTAAATATTTCTCCTTTGGTACTGCCTAATTCAGTAAATTTAATTTTCTATAATCTATATATTTTTTTAGTAAAATAACTATTATTATTTTTTATTTTTAATAAAAATACACCAATATAAGGAATTTCAATTTCACCATTAGAAAAATTCCCAGAACTTACAATTTGTCCTTGTAAGTTAATTAAAATATATGTTGAATTTGATCCTATTCCATAAACTTTTATTTTTCCATTTGTAGGGTTAGGTTGAATTTCTATTTCATTAGATTCGAAGTTATTTTCATTGGTAATTAACCAGGTACTATCGCATGGATAATTTTGTAAATTATATTCAATACTATCTGATTTAAAACAGCGCAATTTGGTTACGATAGATTAGGATCAAAGACCAAATCCCAAATATAGTTTTATATCGTATTTTGATGCGCCTATATTTTTATAAACTGGAATTATTAAATCAGAGGCAAAGAACCATTATTTGAAACGCGTAATAATTGTGTTGGGATGGTATCTCCATTTATAACTGTATTATAAATAGAGTCCACTTTTACTTTAGCAATTTGGACACTATTTTTAGAGAAATCCCAATATTTAATATCATATTCAGATGTAGAGTTGAACTGATAATGCATTTCGTAGGAGTTTAACATATTATCCCAAAAAACATCCTTTCATTTTCTACATACATTGAATCTCCGCTACTCAAATAATATATTTTCCTCCGTTGGTGGTAGTTGTATTAAGTATTTTTTTAGTAATATATTGAACAGTGGAATGACCACCTCCAATAGAAAAATCAGTCTCAAAGATCCATTCAGAACCAATATTAAATTCTGGTGTTTTAACCTCAGTAGTAGGTCTGATCCTTATAATTGTATCACATATATACTCCGGAAGCATCCTGATGAGTTTACTTTAATAACCCATAATTGATTTGTTTGAAATTTAAGGATATCAATTGCCGAAATTTGGTGATTATTATAATAAACCTCACCACAAGCTACAATATCGCCATTAGATAATTCGATTGCTTTTTCAAGAATTGATGGACGGAATTGCCCATATATTTCTTTATCAATTAACTCTTGTGGCAATTTAAAAATCCTTATCCAATCCACAATTCCATCGCTCTTTATTCTACCTAAAAAACCATTATAAACTGAAGAAATATCTGCTCCAGGAATTTTGCTGTCTGAATTATCCCAAACGCGTCCAGTAACCAATATATCACCATTCTTACATTCCGTGATTCGGGCAATTCTATAGATTCTACCATCTATAAGTTGATTATTAGGTAGTTCTATACTCCATTCAAGTTCTAAATCTTTATTTAGTTTATTGATAGATCCTACTGTAAAAACTTGTTTAGTAGGGGTGTCTTTGTGAGCTAAAATAATAATTACCTGAGCTACTGGATAATAAGCTTAGATAATTCTTACCATCATCATCAAATTGAAAAAGAATCTATTACATTTCCTCCCAATCTATCTTCATTATCTTTATCATTGGTTCTATAGAAGAAACTCCGGCACCTGGATGTGAAGACATAATAAAAGATAAATGATTATCGCTTGTTAATTGAAGATCATTGCATTGATCGCAAAATTACCTAAATTGTAACTTCGAGTCCATAGTTTCTGCAGTGTACATGTATCTCTATTTGATAATTTCAGAGTTGGTATCTTTGGATTTAAATTGGAATAAATTACATCACAAGTAAATAAATTGTCATTTATAAAATATATTCCTCTATTTATAAATTTATCTTTTGAATTTATACTATCAATTCTAAAGTTTTCAGTTTTAAAATCACTGTTCAATTTGTAAAGCCAAATTGAATTTTCCTTAACAAATACTTGATTTGAGCTTACGTAAAAATTTTTATTACTACTTGATAATGCATTATAGTTATCCGAAACACTTAAGGAATCAAGAAATCTCTCCATAAGAAGATTACCACCTAAATCAAGTCTCAATAGTTTAGCACAAGGATAATAAGTATTTCCATTTTCGCAATACATTCCGGTATAAATAATGAAATTATTATCATGAACTAAAAATCACTAAACTCAGAACCAAATATTCTGCTATTTAAATTAAATAATTTTGAATAATATGATTGACTTAAGCTAGTTTGACTTTGCATATAAAATAGTAGCACAGTCAATAAGTAATTCAATGAATTATAAGAAGTTAAAAGATATCATTTCAATAAAAGTATTAATTCAGTATTGATAATCTTATTGTTTGAGAAAAGTTGAATAAAATAAACACCCGCTTTCCAATTTGAAGTATTTATTAAATATCTTCTTAACTCTGCTTTTGAATAAAATACTTCATTGTTCACAAAATCTTTAATAGAAAAGTTGACTGAAGATTCTCCATTAATTTCAACTATCAGTTCATTGCTAAAAAAAGGATTGGGGCTATAACTTAATTTAGGAGTGGTTTTGCCACTTATATTTGCTCTTGGAGAAATACCAAAGGTTATTTCTTCTGGTAATTCGAACTTACCACCTCACCTGTTAAGCTATAGAGAAGTGCTTTTGCATATGCTGAAGTAAAATGGTTTTTATTAGCAATAACTTGAACGGTATTGATTTCCTCACTGCTTGCTTCATAAAAGGCCCAAGTGGTAATCTAGCTAAGTTAATAAACTGAATAGACTTAAAGTCCTGCATTGCTTCATCAGTGGGATTATATTGGCTCAAATAAGTATATGCCCTGAAAGATTATTTTCAAATATGTATGAACTAAAAATTTTAATTCTCGCATCATCATTTTGTTCCATTGAATAAATACTTCTAGCTCCAGCAAAGTCTCCTAGTTTTATTAAGTCTTGAAAATATTGATCTTTGGCTTTTCTAAGACACTTATTTAAGCCGGATAATTGAATTTGTTTTTCTAGACTACTTAGAGTTGAATTTTGTTGAACTGATGTAATATTCAGCATTAAATTATTAATTAGCACAGGTATAGTACTATAAGGATTTCCCGAATTACATGCAGATAAGTCATTGCCATTAATGATTGGTGTAAGACCTAATCCACAGTTAGGCTCAGGTAAATTGGAAGGTCCAAACTGAAAACGATTTACGTTTGGATGTGCCAAAATAGCATCTCTGCAATCTACATCTGTTCCTGATGGCTCAATATAATAAAAAGGATTAGGAGTACCAGTAATTGATGGAATACTTGAAGAGGCGGTGCCATCATGAGTAAAGCAATTATTTGCTGGTCCAATGAATCCGGAAAATTATTCCCGAAACTGTGCCGTTGACAAAAACATCACTATATGAACTGTTAAAACAATTCTCAAAGAAATTAAAATCTGGATTTTGATCAATTACTGTAAGAGCCATTAAGTTAGTGTTAAATTGATTAAAATCAACATCTGCTACCCCAAGCCCATTGGCAAAACTTGCTGCACCAAATAGACCAGTTATTTCATTTCTCAATAAATCAAAATTATTGTGGCCATCATTTAATACATCAAGCCATGAAGTCTGAAACCTATTATTTACAATAATATTTTGGGCAAATCGTAGTCCCTCTCGAATTGTAACCGACATTGGAGCCTTTAAAAGTGTTACCTTTAATAATCGAAGCAATACCTGCAGATGCATTATTGAAAAGGATATCATTCATCCCACTGTTAAAAGTATTGCTTTCAATCAAAAACGATCCAGATGCTGAAACAATACAATGATCTGTAATATTATTAAAAATGCAATCTTTGACCTCTACTCCTTGACAATTCCAATTAGTTATACTCCATCTTCCACCATTTTGTGTACAATTTCTAATATAAGATGAGTTTGGGAGTGGAGTCCAGGACATTAATTCAACTATTCTTCTCACATTATGGAAGGTTGTATTTTCAGCTTGCAATATGCCATTGCCATAACCTGAGATAATAGGAATTGATTCAGGTGCAAACATTGAAACTGCTGCGACAGCTGTATTTTCTATTACAGCATTGTTCATAAACTTGACATCAAAATCAGAATTCCCTCCGTACACAACTACCCCTTGCCAAAAATCACCACACCCATTCGTTAATTTTCCTCCATTTACAATCAATTTAGCTTGAGGCCGTACTATTATATGAGACTGCTCACTTAAAAACACATCAGAATTTATAGTTAAAGTTATCCCATCTTGAATAATCAAGTTTCCATATACACTCATAGGGGCAGAAATAACTGAATTGCTCTTCACTATTATGCCACAACTGCCATCAGTTAATGAATTGCAATCTACGGCATTATGCAAGTCTTTGGTTGCTAAATTTTTATGAATGTCGTTTAATCTAACTTTCGGAATGTGATTTGAGCGTTGCCAATCTGTTGACATTAATTGTTTGCATGAATTATCATGATAGAAATTCATAATATTATGTCCTAACTCATGTAAAACATCAAAGTATTTAATTGAAAAGCCCATCCCCAAACTGTTTCGGGTGATTCATTAGCAAGAGATGGCCACCATATATCATGGAAATTCTTCCTAATTAAATAATCAGAGTATCTGTTTGCTATTATATAAGAATTTTCATTTGCAGTACTATTATAGGCTTTAGGAAGGATAGAGCACCTTGTTGCAATACCATTACCATTCTGTTCAAATCGGTCAATATATTTAGACTGTGGCCTAGTCCCATTAGCAATATGTGTTTCTAATAAATCAATTAATTCTCCATTTTCCACAAAGAAAAATTCAGCTCTCCAAAATGTGCAGACTCGAAGTCTTTCATTACATTTTCCAAATCAGACCAAACATTACCAACCCCTTGGGCAAATATATGAATTAGGAGTTCCATTATAATTATCCCTATTAGTTTCTCCATACCAATCCCAAGCTAAAGTATTATCTATAGTGTGAACATTAAATTTAACTCTAATTTTTGCATCCAATGGATAACCACTAGAACAATTTTCGGGGTCAACAATATTTGCCAAATGCGAATTCATTGCATTTTCCCAATCTGTCCACAAAGAACTTGTTGAAGAAAAACCGCCTGTACCATTATCTCTTCTAATTATAACAAAATTACATTTCAAAATTATTGGTTCACATATATTTTCACTAAAAAAGTCAATTCCCGAAAATTCATTATTTAATGTAGCGCCTACATTTGGCATTGCACAATCATGTTGACCATAAATTATACAAAAATTTATATGACTTAAAATTAACAAAATTATTAAACGTTTCATATTGAAAGTTTTAAATTGTTAGAAAATAGTTTATAACTTGAGGACAAATTGCATTCTCTTTAATATTTTATTTTGATGAATTTGCTCATTGGTAATTCTTAAATATACTGACACTTTATTGAACTAAAAACATTAGAAAATAAAGGTTCATTAATATAGTTTCTATAGTTCAGTATGTTCTATAAGTTCTATAAGTTCTATAAGTTCTATAAGTTCTATAAGTTCTATATGCTAAATACTTTTAAATCATAAATATAATGCAATGTAATACATAAACGATATTTTCACAAAATATTTTATGTTAAATTTTATGTTTAGGATAAAAATTCAGGGTTTACCCTGATACCCTATCAGTAAAAACCCTGAGCAAAAATAGTATTAACTGCAATTTTATATATGTTAATTATTGCCAATCTAGCAAATTTTACCATCTTGGAATCCCAAGCCATTCAAATTATTATGTTTTAGAATTATTCTTTAACAATCTAAACTAGTAATTATGAAAAATCAAAATGGCGAGAGCCAAATACCTCCACTTTTGCAGGTTGCCGAAGTAAAGGTTAAGTATCAATCCAATTTACCATTTGTTAATCATCCAAGAGTTAATAATTCTGACGATGCAGAAAAATATTTAGGATTAATTGGGGTGATGACATGGAGTTGGTTGAGGAATTCAATGTGTTATTCCTTAACCGTGCAAATTATGTAAAAGGGTTGTTGCGATTAAGTCGTGGTGGATTGACTGGAACTGTAGCTGATCCACGGATTTTATTTGCCACTGCATTGAAAGGTCTTGCTGTAGGAATTATTGCAGGGCATAACCATCCTTCAGGTTCTTGTAAACCAAGCACCCAAGATATTGAGTTGACCAGAAAGTTGAAAGAGATTGGAAAATTCCATGACATTCAACTATTAGATCACATCATACTTGCACCACATTCTGGATTTTATTCCTTCGCAGACGAAGGCTTGCTCTAATTATTCATCTTTTAATTTTAATGAAATGAAAAGAGTGTATTCAAGAGGAGAAGAAGTTCAGTTTGTTTCTAAAGCGAATATTGACCTATATCAAGAAGTGACGAATAAGATTATCTCAATGCTTGATTCCGGAGTTGCCCCTTGGCGTAGCCCTGGAATTCTTATGGTTTGGCTAGAAACTATGTTTCTGGTCATATATATAGAGGCATCAATTATATTTTGATGAATTTTTCAGGGCATATAATTCCATACTTTTTAAGCTTCAAGCAAATTAAAGAATTAGGTGCAGTTTTGAAATCAGGAGCTAAAGCGGAGAAAGTCGTTTACTTTAATCTGGTTTATAAGAATTTAGAAGGCCATAGACTGAGTGAAATGGAGGCTCAAGCTCTTATTAAGGACAAAGTGAAGATAGATGTCTCTCGATTTATTAAATACTATCCTGTCTTCAATATAGAATATGTGGAAGGTATATCCGTTGAAATTCAGGATTTTGAATTGAGTCCAAATGAGAAAATTAAAAGTTGTGAAGATTTAGTCGAGAATATGCCAAATAGACCACCGATTAAATTCATAGATTCCGATCATGCCTATTACTTACCTTCAAAGGACTTTATCAACATGCCAATGCTGGCGCAATTCCAATCAAGCTTCGCTTATTATGCTTGCTTATTTCATGAGTTAGCTCATTCGACCGGACATAAATCAAGACTCAATAGAGAAGGAATTGTAAATTCTGAAACTTTTGGAAGCGTGGTTTATAGCACCGAGGAACTCATTGCCGAGCTTGGAAGCTCTTATTTATGCTCAATAGCACAAATTGATAATGATACCCTAATGCAAAGAAGTGCATCGTATTTAAATGATTGGTTGAGAGTTCTAAAGGAAGATAATCGATTTATTTTTAAAGTTGCTTCACAGGCTCACAAGGCGGTTGATTATATTTTAGGTAATGAAAATCAGAAATTGTTGGCTAAGTGAAAGCACCGCCAATGATCTTTATATTTCAAATATTCCCTGCAAGGCTCTGGCTTTGTAGGGAATTTTAAAGTATATTAGACTCAACTAAATCCCCTTTATATTCTTTAGACTTCGTGTTCATTAACTCCCTTTTTTCTTGAGCCTTTAGAAGAAGATTTCGAAATTTAATTAGTTCCATTTCTTCCTTGTAAATTTGTTGTAGTAATTCAAATCTCGTTTCTTCTTTTTGATTTAATAATTCCTTCCAAGTTATCTCCATACAATATTTTATAAGTAAGTTAATGTTAATTCTTCAAATTTATCAAGACATTTTGATTTATATGACGCGACAGAGTTCTTTTGCAAATTCATGAATTGACCTATTTCTTCATTAGAATATCCTTCCAAATAATATTTTATTATTTTACGACAAGTTGGTTGCATTAAACTTAAAATGTGTTCAATATGCTCTAAAGCAATTTTTGATTCAATAATATTACTAGTTCCGACACTAAAGACTGGACTAAGATTTTCGGAAATATCTGTATTTTTCCTTTTCTCTCCTTTTCGGCAAGGTTTAAGGCGTTCTTTTTAAATATATGATTTAAAAAAAGGATTTTAAGTTCGAAATAATTTGACCTCTACTATTCATTTTCCAAACTTCTTCAAGCGATTCATTAAATAAATCATCTAAATAGTGATGTGGCAACCCAGAATTTTTAATTATAAAACTCATAGTTGCAAAATTATCGTCGTAAAATTTATTTACTTGATCCTGGGATTGTAAAATAAATACTTCCAAAGTTTATATATAAAATATTTATAATACAAATATAATAAAAAGTTGAATTTCAATACTTAATGGATCATAAATTTTTATAAATTATAAAATAATTTAATATAAAGTGCTGAAAATCAATAGAAAAAGTAAAAAATAGTTGGTATTTAAATAAAGAAATGAGGTTCTCACCGGATATAAAAAAAGCTGGTCCCACAAAGTAGAACCAGCCTTGGAATTTGTTTATCGGCTGAAATTTCTGACGATTACACCGATATACAAATGAACGAGGCAAATTTAATGCCTTTCGGGTTAATTCTAACTCTTTTGAAAGGTTAAAGTCAAGTTTTTCTACTGCATGTGGGTATTCGGCATATAAACTAAAAAAATATGCATATGCAAAAGATACCGTCTAATTCCTCTACAAATTCCTTGTTGACTGAACAAATGTTCAGTTTGCTAATTGCAAACCATGCATTCGATGATTCATTGAAAAAATTCAATGAGATTTCATCCTCTCGACATTTAAAACTCAATATCCTAATTCGGGATCAAATAATTGATACTCGGAATAATGACTCCTGTGAGAATCCTTCACCACCATTTAATAATATTTTTTAACATAAATACTTTAAAATTATGAAAAATGACATGTTCTCATTTCAATTTGGACTTCGAGTAGTAGAACTCGAAAATTTTATCACAGCAGAAATCCAAAAAATTAAAGCTAAAGCTCATCAAGATATTGATATAGCAATATCTCAAGGTATTTTGACTATTAACCTACTGCTTCTAGAAATCACTGCTTTCTTCGAAGTATTGAAAGAACATGTAAACCAGAGACTCAATCCTGAGATTGAAAAACTCACTGAAGAAATTTCTCAAACAAATATTGAGGAGTTAAAAGAAATTACAAAATCCAAACAAGATGCAAATCAAAAGAAAATAGGGACTCTGGAAGTTGATGTTAAACGGACTAAGCTCTCTTATGATTGGAAGAATTACAAATGGATCAAAATTGCAATCCTTTCACTTTGTTCTATTGATGCTATGGCCAATTACTCTAGTTTGCAAGTTTTAGTTAGCAATCTATTAGTCGCAATAATTTTGGCATTGGCAGTTGCAATTGGTCTAGCCTTCGGAGCACATATTCTAGGATCCAAAATTAGATTTGCCAAAACATTAAAAGAAAAAGCAATATGGCTTTCAGTTGGATTTATAGGAGCTAGTGCAGTTTTCTTTTACTTAGGAATGCAAAGGCAGGTATTTTCTGATGATGGCTCAACATTTTCTAATTCACCAATTCTTTGGATGTTGTTCAATGACTTCTTCTTTATAATAGCCCTACTCCTCGCTTCAACGAAATTACCCACGAGAGAACAGGTGCTTGAGTTCAATGAGTTCAATGATAAAAAGAATCAAATATTACAATTAAAACACCAAAATGCAGAATTGGATAAAGCCCTTCAAATTGAGGAAAGTAAAGTCAATGAGAATAAACAAAAGCTTGAGGCATTTAAAAAATACAAGGAAGGCCTATTAATGTCATTGGACAAAGAAAAGGAACTACAGCATGCAACGTGCTTAAAAGAGCATGAATTGAAAAATGGAAGAATATTGTTAAATAAAAATTTAAATAATGAAACAAAACTTGCATAGTGTAATATTTATTTTAATCTTTTTAATTGGTCAGTCTTCTTGTAAGACTTTAACTTCGGAAACTATCATAATACTTGATCTAACTGAGGAAACATTTAATCATATTTCTATCAATGAATACAAAATCATTTCTAGTCTGAATGACAATGTATTTAATGGTGAGGTGGTTCGAATACAGCCAATCACTGAAAATGGATTTAATACTGTGGAATGCCACAAAATTGAAAGGGTGGCATCATCAGCTCTGGGAAATGAATATCAAAGACGTAGTGAATTAAAGAAGTTCTACTCTTCCATCGATTCAAGTTTAAAACTTTTAAAAAAAGGTAGAACCAGGCGAAGTGGATCTGTGATTTTTAAAATACTTAGTGAAGAATTGAATCATTTAAATAAGTCGAAAGCAGATAAGAAGATACTTATTATTAATTCAGATCTCATGGAAAATTCATTTTTTGATTTTACTACTTCCAGCAATATTGAGATGATTAGAAATAATCCATATGAGATTGAAAAGATTTTAACAGATAAGTATCCTGTTGCTGATTTGAAAGGTGTATCAATATACATTTTATACAAGCCAGTTAATAAATGGGATAGCGAGAGATTTGAGATAGTATCTGATTTCTATAAGAAACTATTTGAGTCTAAAGGAGCAATTGTTAATGTAAGTGGAAATTTAAATTAAGCCTATGACAAATCCAATTGGGCAAAGAGTCCTAGAATTGTCCAAAACCTTATTTATTACTGCGCTCAAGCTTGCATCATTACTATTTGCTTTTTCCTGCAAAATACTAGGCTCGATATTAATCAAGACTGGAGAACTGGTTGATAAAATGATAAATAGATGATTAAGGTTATTGGATTTGTTTTAGAGATTGTATTTGAAGTACTGTCTGCAATATTAAGTGGTATATTCGAATTCATTTCTACATTGCTTGATCAGGAAAGGAAGACAGAATTTGATGCCACTTTTGTTCCGCCTAATGAGATTATGAGAATTCAGGATAAAGGATTCTGCTTAACTGGTGAATATTGTCTTTCAATTTCCGACAGTTATAAAAACGCAATTGCCTTGGGTGGCTCCGGTTCTGGTAAGAGCTCCACAATATTGATCAATAGTGCCTTACTAATGGCAAAAGGTAATTCAAGTTTAATCTTTAATGACCCAAGCCATGAAATACGATTATTGGTCAGTGGTGCTCTTATCGAACTCGGATATGAGATAAAGGTAATAAATTACAGCAGTTTAAATTCTGAATGCTTTAATCCCTTAAAACGATGCAAGACTATCTCAGATATTCAGAAGCTTGCATCATTGCTTGTCAGAAATGCATTAGGTGATTCTAAAGATCCGTTCTGGAACAAAAGTGCCGAGGCCATTATATCTCTATTCATCCGGTATTTGATTTTTTATGCTGAACCAGAATTCAGGACTTTATACAATGTTTTGCATTTGATAAATGTATTCGCAGGCAATCCAGAGAAGATAGACAGGTTAATAGTTATAGCAAAGGATGAAAAAATATTATCCGAATACAAAGCTTTTGTTGCATATGGCGACAAGACCCTGTCATCAATACTCGCTACAGCCAAAGCATCATTAACTCTATTCACAGACGAAACAGTTGCAAGTATAACTTCAATTGATACGATTAATTTTTCGGAGTTTCGAACTAAAAAGGTGGCTTTGTTTATAAACAATTCAGTTCCGGATATGCACTACTATGGTGCTTTATCATCCTTGTTTTTTCAGCAATTCTTCAACGAATTATTGGTACGCATTCCGACAAAGAATGAAACCAACATATTTTTTCTTTTAGATGAAGCATCTTCCGTGTATCTACCAAGTCTTTCAACAACCATATCGAATATCCGGAAATACAATAGCGGAATACTTCTGATCTATCAGGATTATCATCAATTGGAACACGTATACGGAACTTATGAAGCAAAAAACATAACAGCCAATTGCTATGCAAAAGTCTATTTGCCCGGACAACCAATTGAAACATGCAAAATGTTGGAAACTGCACTCGGAAAGTTTGAGTATGCAGATGATAATGAAGTTCGACACATACGTCAATTGATGACAGCGGATGAAATCAGAATGTCTGACAGAGCGATTGTATTGATTGGAAACAAGCCACCGATTCATGCAAAGCTAAGACCGTATTACAATGATTGGAAGCTAAACTCATTAACGAAGCTTCCACCTTACGAGCCTTCTAATAAGCTATCATTTAATATTCTTCCCTTAATTCAGTTAGATGAAAAGAAGAAGGCTTAATACCAAAAGCAATCTATGTTCCTATTTAAGATCTAGTGGCGTTCTTGAAAATGGAACTAGTGAGGACATTCAAAAAGTTAAAAATGATTATTGGAAAGAATACAAGCGAATTTGGAGAAAAATAAAAGGAAATCTGGTAAAGAGATTACCATATCATTTTCAATAGACGAGTTCAAAGAAATAACTTCTGAATCCAAGCGACATAAACTTTCTCGAACTAAATTTATTAAACAAGCTTGCTTCGCTTATATTAATAAATCCTATATAGTTCCAGATTTTAAGGAAGTAAAAAGAATTGCTCAACAATTATCAATGACATACAACTCAATTCAGGGATTAATAGAAGAAAATAGTATTGAATTCAAATCTGGAAAATCAATTTTAAAATCAATTTACAATTTGGAGCGAGAAATACTCCCTGCATTGCATAATCCAAATTCATTAAATGCATTGGTCAAAGAACATGTTTTGAAAAATGCAAAACACAAAAGCTCGCTGATTGAATTCATCAATACAATATGATTCTAAAGAACCTCACAAGAAGATCAAATACAGGCCAATTGGTAAATTACCTTTTTAAAAATGAAAAAGATAAAAAACCGGAACCAGTTTTAAAACATAATTTAAGAAGTCGGACAACTAAAGGATGGGCAAATGAACTTGACCGCAATTTTGATTTGAGAAACAATAGACGTAAAGACAACATCCGCCTTCATCATACAATCATCTCCTTTTCGAACAAGGATAAAAAACAGATCAATACGGAATTGTTAAAGGACATAACTAAAAAGTACATTGAACTTCGAGGCAAAGACAACATTTATCTGGCTTCATCCCATAATGATAAAGAGCATATTCACCTTCATATTATTATGTCCGCACACAAATATTTAACTGGGGAATCCAATAGAATCTCAAGACAAGAATTCAAGGACTTGAAATTAGCTCTCGATTCATATCAAAAAAAAAGGTATCCAGAGCTTGTTCATAGTCTTCCATCTCATGGGAAATCACAAAAACTCCAGCTTACTGATCCTGATCTGAAGCTTCAGGATCGGGAAGGAAAATTATCACAAAAGCAAGAGCTTTTTGAAAATGTTCAGACAGTTTATAGTCGATCCAAATCACTTGATAATTTTCTTTCTGAGCTCAAATCCGAGGGGTATAATTCGTATAGCAGGGGTGGCAAAGTTTATGGAGTGGAAGATGAGTCTGGTCGGCATTATAGTTTTAAAACCCTCGGAATTGAACTCAATAAGCTGGAGGAATTAGACCGACAAGCTCAAGAAGAGGCCATTCAACTTCAAGAACTTGCCAGTCTTAGGGAATCCAAAAGGCAGGAAAGAGAGCAAGATGTTGAACCGGAAAGGGAGATTTCAGATGATCTGAATGAATCAGATTTGGATTCAAACTCGGAGGGAATTGTGGACGAAAAGGATGATATACAAGACAGTGATACGGGTCCAGAATACCACGATGATCACTAGCTCAGGATGCTAATTTTGGAAGGTTGCAAGATTGCGTTACGCCATGGCGATAAGTAATCGGCCTTATGTCAAAACGCAATCTTGGCGGGAGACCCGCACCCCTTATAGATCAAAACGAATTTGAAATGAACGTGTCGAAATGGCATACTGCTATGACAAAAGTTCTAAGGAGTTGTAATTCTTTAACGAATCAAGTGCCAATTTGTCTTTATTTTATTATTGGTATATATATTGATAAAGTAAATACATTAATTCTAAATGTATGAACGTAATAAATTTATACGAATTACTGAGTGTTGCACCGACAGCATCTATAAAAGAAATTGAAATAGCCTTTAAAAACGCCTGTAAAAAATATCATCCGGATTTACAAGGCAACAATGATTCCTCGAATAAGCTATTTCAATATATTTTAATAGCAAGAGACATCTTATTAAACCCGAATGAGAAAAGAGTGTATGATGAAAAACTATTTGGAAGTCCAAAACGTGATTTCAGTTTTGAAAAAACACCGCAACTAAATAATAATTCTGAAAACAAGGAAGGCGTAATACTATTTATAGGATTATTAGCAGGTTTATTAATTGGTAATGAATTAGGAGCTTCTAAAAAAAGTGTGCATAAAAAGCCAGTTAGAAAAAGGGTAGGAATTTAACCCAAAGTACAGTTCGTTATTCAGATAGAATAACATACATCACTATTAATTAATATAAATTAATTTTATGAATTTTAAAAATCTACATGATTTGCATGAATATTTGAATTCTAATCCTAAAGAAATAAAAACCACCAATGATATAGAGGACATTATTAAATCATCCCTTGATACTTTAGACCCTGCAAAGGAATCGGATCTAATTTCAAAACTCGAGATAGAGAGAGCGGCAAATGCCTTTTACATTGATAAAGAAGAACTAAATCCCAAAGTATTTTTTCATAACAAGGATGGGCAACTTGTTGCGTATCCAACTTTAGGAATGTTTGATACAAATAAGTTTAATTATTTAGAATCAGTTTTGAATAATACAAAATCAAATCATTTGAAAGCCCAATATGGTAGCCTTTTATGGCATGCAGGAAAAAAACACACAAAATTTCTCGAGAAAGCTAGAGAGGGCTATCTTCAATTAATCAATGAACTTTTGAAAGAAAATGAAACCGAAGAATCAAGAAATCGTGGGTACAAATATCATATCATTGGAAACTACATAGAAAGATTGCATTTCATTTCTCAAAATTTGAATAATACAAAAGAAATCAAAGAATTAGTATTGACACTTATTATAGATCCTAAACATGAGTCCTCCTTTTATATGCTTGCAACCTTAATGCTCGAATTCAAAAAAGTCTTCTCAATTCCTGATTTTGATAATCTCCAAGATCTTTGTTTTAAAATTGGATCCAAAAATGATTCAAGGTTTAATAGAATAAGTTTTTATGAACTCGGCTTGAGGCTTGATAATAAAGTAAGTAAAAACACATATAGTTGGAAGAAACTAATCGCGGATGAATATAAGAATTTAACCACAGAACGTGAAGACCTCGCCAGTATCACCTTCGCAAGCAAGGCAATGCGATATTATAAAGAAGCCAACGAAATGGAATTGTCTGAAGAGATGGGGCGCTTATACGAAGAGAAATCGAAAGAGATGGAACTTAGCAATATTCAAAGTAAAGTTGATGTTACAGATTTAGTTAAGTACTATGATGGCCTTATAGCTATTGTTTTTCAAAGGAAATTGATAGAAATACTTGATTTTTTAAGATTTAATGGACATATATTCCCATCAATGGATGTTTTACAAAATATAGTAAATAAGTCTGCATCTCAAGCCTCTATCAGATATTTAGTTGCGAATCAAATTTTTGATACTAACGGTCATATTGCTCAACATTTTACTACACAAGAAGAAATTGAAAGGTTAATATACCTAGAGAATTATCATAGGATGGCTGAATTTAAATTTGAGCTTCTAATAAATAGATTTTTGATTAAAATGCTGGAACGTGAAGATTGGAGTGCCGAGAATTTTCTTTCAGTTCTTGAGAGTAATTCATGGTATGGTAATAAAATTACTAAATCGATAAATTCGGATCAACAAGTTAAAATTAGTTATATTGACTACCTAAAGCCTGGAATAATAAATTATTTCTCCGAATTGCGTAAATGGTATGTTGATAGGAATTACATTCCTAATTTTATGCTGAGTATTGATTCTCTTACTTTAAAAATTGAATGTATACTTCGTGAATTATGCAAGCTAAATGAAATCCAAACCTTTTATTTAACTAAAGATGATAGTGATAGGGAAATTACAAGAGAGAAAGATATTAATATGCTTTTGAGAGATAAAGACCTAATTCAAATTTTAGGCAAGGAACTAACCATGTATCTTAAAACTGTATTCATTGAGAGAGTCGGGGACAATTTGCGAAATAATGTTGCCCATGCTTTTATTCTACCCGTAGCCTACTACAATTTTATTTCAATAAATAAAATAATAATAGCCCTTCTTCGATTAAGTGTTTGGGAAATTGAAAATAAAAATTAATAATATTAATTTTCATTCATTAATTTTACATAAATAACAAAGCCATTAATTTGTAATGGTAGGCTTTCTTTAAAATAAGTTTTTATGAATAAAAATACAGTTTCGGTAATGGTTTATCTCAAGGACAATAGTTCAATTGAAATGTTGGAAAATAGTAATCCTAAAAATGCGATTGAAAATTATTTTTACCCTGATTCAGGTGCACCAGTTTTAAATATTATTATCAAAGCAATGACTCAAGAAGGTAAATTAATAACCCTTTCAATTACGGATTCCGTAATTAGCGGTCACTTTGATTAATTTATTATATGTAGTGATTCTTGCTAGAAATCAATTACAGAGTTTAATGCTTCGTCCGCTTCCTTCGTGATAAAATTAGATTGGTATCCAATTGTAGTCATAATAGAAGAATGCCTGTAAAGCTTTTGAAGCATTTGAATAGGAATCTTATCACCAGACAGATTTCCAAATGTATGCCGTGCGATATGCATAGTCAGCTTTTTATCAATGCCGAGAATCATTACCAACTTCTGTAAAGACTCATCTATTGTTTTAACTGCATTAGAAATCCGCTTCTGCACCTCAAATAAATTGTTATGGTTTTCAACCATTAAAAGATTCGGAAAAATTAAACTGGATTTATCTCTTGATTTATAAATATTTAAAATTTTCATTGCTTTATTTGGAATTTTTAATGATCCTCTTTTTGCATTTTTACCCATAGTATAAGTGAGTCTGCCATTGTCAATATCATTCCATTTCAAACGAAGCAAGTCAGAAACTCTCATTCCAGCGAAATAAAAAGATAGAAGCCATAAATTGCGAGCAAGATTTAGCGGGGACACATCTGGCAAAATAACATCTTCAAGTTTTTTAACCTCATCAATTGTAAGACTGATTTTACTAGATTCTGGAAATTTAATCTGAATCTTACCTTTACCAAATGGGTAATATCTAACATCCACAATATTGTCCTTGATAGCAAGATTATAGATAGTCCGGATAACCACAAGATGATTTACAACCGTTCGCTCAGTTATTTTTCTTGTACCTTTCAGGTAGGCTTGAAATCTTTTGAGAAGTGGCGTGGTAATATCCAGGAAAGAAAGTTCATCATCGTTTAAGAATTCTCGAAATCTATTTATCCTTGGTTTATCTGCTGAATATCGATTATACTTACCACTCTGCTTAAGATTATGAAGATAAATTTCAGCTTGTCCAAAAAAATTGGAAGTGTTTTTCGATTTTAATGAGCGTTGAATAGCTTTAGCCGATATATTGGTTTTCTGGGTTTCTAGTTCTAAAAACTTATTGTTTGCTTCGGTTAGTTTCTTTACCAGAAATAGGTTTAAAGCCTGATGATTGGAATTAGATTTTTTTACTCGTTGTTTAGTTGAATCCCATTCCTCCGATTTTAAGTAAACACCCAATGAAATGATCGAGATTTTCCGCTCCTTAATGATCTTTATAATCAAAGGTAATTTCGATTCTTTGTTAGGTTTATCTTTGCGGAGTAGGATTTTTATTGATGCCATAATGATGCTTTTAATATTTGGGTCAAACAAAGGTTAAACATTTTTTGGATTTATATGCAATTTTATGAAAGATAAATTTTCACAAATACTTATAAATCACTGTTTTGAATTCATATCAAACCATATTAAACCAAAATAATCAGGACTTAAAATCCTGTGGCCAGAAATGGCCGTGCGGGTTCAAGTCCCGCCCCGGGTACATGGTTGAGAGAAATCTCAACCTTTTTAATTTCTCTCAGGTAGAACATAGGTAGAACAAACTGCCCAAGTTTTGCCTCCCCATCTAGATTATTTATCTTTGTTTTATGGAAGTCATTTGTCTTGAAGATGAAGCGTTTTATGCCTTGGTAGAATCGGTTATAAAACGAATTAAGGAAAAGGAGGGAAAAAAGGAGGATAGATGGATTTCATCAGAGGAGGCTATGAATAAGCTAAGGATTAAAAGTAAAACTACCTTACAAAAACTCCGGGATGAGGGCGCGATCCGGTTTTCCCATCCGGAAAAAAGAATTATTCTGTATGATACTGATTCAATCAATGAGTATTTAAATAAACATTCAAGCGATAATATATGATGGAACTAAACGAAAAGCAATTCATTTCAGGCTTCAATAGTGGCTACCTTTTAGCTGAATATGAGCCGCAAATATTGACTGTTCTTTTAAAAAATACCCAAACAGTTAATTCGTATTTATCGGGAATGTCTTGTGAAAAAAAAGAATATGAATTGTTGCAATCAAAAGGACACTTAAATGAATTAAATCAGATAAGGCAAAAAACCAGAGACAAAAAAGATAGAGACAGGCATTAATTAGATGGCGAATTATAGGTAAATGCGATTAAAATTAGGCAGTAGAGATGAACGCGATTTATTCCAAAATTCATAGAAATCGATAAGATTGATAGATTTTATAAGACAAAAATGTTAATATCATTTTATGTCTTCACATACACACGAAGTGCCAAATCTTAGTTCCAAACTCAAGTTTGGTATTTTATTAAATACTCTTTTTACTATCATTCAATTTACTGTCGGTCTTATTTCAGGCAGTCTTGCTCTTATTTCTGATGCAGGCCATAACCTCACAGATAGTTTGAGCTTGGTCATCTCTTACTTTGCACAAAAAATGTCTGGTAGAAAATCAACACCAGATAAAACTTATGGTTATGGGAGAGCAACAATTATTTCAGCACTCGTAAATAGTGTTATTCTTATCGCACTTTCCATATACATATTCTATGAGGCATACACACGTATACTTCAACCTCAAATAGTAAGTGGAAGTTTGATAGCGGTAGTTTCTTTTATCGGTATTCTCGTAAATGGAGGTATTGCTCTTATGTTCAGAAATAGCACGAAAGACTTGAATATACGAAGCGCATTTTTGAGTATGGCTTTCGATACTCTTGCATCGGTAGGGGCAATGATAGCAGGTGTCATAATCTATTTCACTCACTTCTTTATTATTGATGCAATAGTGAGTATCGTTATCGGCTTAATGCTTCTCTTTAGTGCATGGGGAGTTTTGAAAGATGCTTTACATATACTTTTTGAAGGTACTCCTCGTGGTCTTGATTTTAAAAAAGTAAAGAAAGATATTTTTGATGCTTTTCCAGAAATTACCAATGTTGATGATTTACACATCTGGTCCATTTCTTCAAAGAAAATTGCCTTGAGTTGCCACATCACCATAGTGAATAGCGATATGAAGAAATCTGTTGAAATGGTTAATGAAGTAAAAAAGATACTTCAAGACAGGTTTAAAATTGAACACTCAACCATAGAAATAGAGCTTGACCGATGTAATGATGGGTTTTGTTAGAAGCAGCTTATGGTCTATATGATCCTTTTTGTATCCGAATAGTCCGAAGCAATTGCTCATTGGGGCCAATGAGTTTTATTAAGTAAAGTCCATCCATTAAAGGGCTAATATCATAACTTTTTCTTTGCAGCGCTTCAAACGAAATTACTCTCTTACCCAATATGGAATATAAATCTATTCTGGTAAGTCCCTGGTTATAATCAACAAAGAAATCATTATAAGCAGGATTTGGATACACTTTTATTTCAATATTCTTTACCTCGTTATTGGAAACGATTTTATTAAACAGGTAATCGACTTTTAGCTTCTTGGATGTGTCTTCTTTTTCAAAGACCCACATTACAATATGTGCTGCTCCTTCACTACCATTATCCCTAATATATACATCTAAGACAGTTGAATCATTTGTTTTAATTACATTTGGATATTTTTCCGGGCATTTACCGAGATCAGGACTGTAACACAGATTTCCATCACAAACAAATGTACTCCAGTCAACAGGCAATTCAAGAATTTCGCGAATCCATAAAACGTTTATGGTGCCACTTGTCATGTTTTTTATCACTCCATGGGCTTTGTGATCAGTCATATCCGGGATGAAAGAAATGATATTTGGATTAGGCTTCACACTAAATCTTTGATTTTGGGCAAAAAGTTCGTCCAAACACAAAATGCAGATAATCAAGTAAATATATTTCATAGTTTTTAATTTTATTTTATCCGATTGTAAATATAATTATATTAATAGTCATTGCAAAATTATTCCTTTTAGAAAATCTCAATACTAATCAATTCCGATCTAGTTCTTTATAATTCATCAAACGTAAACTTGTAAGTATTACAATTAAAGTCACCCCTACATCAGCACCAATGGCAAAAACCAAATTACTATAACCCGTAAATGCCAATGTGATGAAAATAAGTTTAACTGCTATGGCTGCTATAGTATTGAATTTTATTCTTTGCAAAGTTTTTTTGCTGAGGCGAATGAGAAATGGAATGAGTGAAAGTTTATCATTCATTAATGCAATGTTTGCAGTTTCAATTGCGGTATCACTTCCTGCTGCTCCCATTGCAATGCCGACGGAACTTAAAGCCAATGCTGGTGCATCGTTTATTCCATCTCCAACCATTGCCACCTTTCCATATTGCTGTAAGAGTTCCTTAATTTTTTCGGATTTGTTTTCAGGCAGCATATTGCCGAATATTTTTTTTATGCCTACTTGTTGTGCTATGTAGTTTGCGGCTTTTTCGCTGTCGCCAGTGAGCATTATGGGTTCAATATTCATTTCTTCCATCTGCTTTAATGCTGCTGCACTATCGGGTTTTATTTCGTCCATTAAACCGATAATACCAGCAACGCCGTTTCCAAAACTAATGACTACACTTGTTTTTCCTTCTGATGAAAGTTGTTCTACAATTTTTTCGGCTTCTTTATCTATGGGCTGGTGTTCTTTTATGAATTCAAGTTTGCCTACATAAATGGTTTCATCTTCACATACAAGACATTTTGCTGTGGCACCTTTTCCCATAATACTTTTAAAGCCTTCTGTTTTGTGAGGCTCAAACCCTTCTTTTCTGCTAATATCAACTATAGCTTGTGCCAAGGGATGTTCTGAAAAGAGTTCAGCTCCAGCGGTACACGCCAATAATTCTTCGCGGCTTGTCCCGTTTAATGGAAAAACATCGGATACGATTGGGTTTCCGAATGTGATGGTGCGGGTTTTATCTAAAGCAATGGCTTTAATCTTTGCCAATGCTTCTATGTATTTTCCTCCTTTTACTAATGCTCCTTTTGCAGATGCATTACCAATAGCTGCATAAATAGCTACAGGCGTGGAAATGACCAAAGCGCAAGGACAAGCAATTACCAATAACGTTATGGCTTGCAGTAACCAATGGTCAAAATCTAAATTCAAAACAAATACAGGAATCACAAACATCAATACAGAAAGAAAAATCATTGAAGGAGTATAGTATTTTGAAAACTGCTGAATGAATTTTTGGGTATCGCTTTTGTTGGCAGATGCTTCAAAGGTGAGACGGATGATTTTTGAGAATGTGGTATCTACAGAAAGTTTTGTCGTTTCTATTTCAATAAAACCATTTTTGTTGAGTGTGCCTGCAAAGAGATTGTCTCCAGGGTGTTTGTCTTTCGGTATGGGTTCACCTGTAATGGCAGCTTCATCCACAGTAGTTTCACCCGAAATTATTTTTCCGTCAAGCGGAATCATTTCTCCTGGTTTTACCTGAATAATAGTTCCAATAGAAATTTTATCAATGAGAACTATTGCATTCAATGATTTTACAAAAGCAGTTTTCGGAGCTTTGCTTACCAACTCATCCAGGGCAGCTTTGGAATTTTCTATTCCAATATCTTCAAGGCGTTCTCCTAAAACATATAAAACAATCAATACCGCTGCTTCGGGAAATTCTTTCAGATAAAATGCACCGATTACCGCAATGAGCATCAAGAGGTTGATGTTGCTGAAATTGAGTTTTGCTGCAGCTTTAAGACCATTCCAGATTACACTATAACCTATGCCTATTATAAAAACTAAAAATACAAATGGAGCATAGGGCATTGGTATGTGAATGCCAATGATAGATAGAACTTCTAAGGCAATCACAATGGCAATTGCGAATAGAAGAAATAGAAATTTTTTATCGTGTATTGGTAGTTTCATTTTTATTGATTTCCCCTTCTCAGAATCAATTGAAGGAATTGAACATTTATTTTTGAACTTAAATTAGCCGGAACATCAACTTTTAAATCTACCAAATCCAGGGGAAAAGCAGCCTCCATTATACATGTGTATATTGTAAGATTGCTTGCATGAGTGAACTTGATTTGTGAAGATATTTTGGTTGTTTTGTTATTAAATTTTAGTTCCAAAGGGACATTCAAATTGTATTCCTTGTGTTCCCAGGTAAGAAAATCAACAGGAACAAAACCTTCAAATGAAACTATGCTCTCTGCATTCTTAGATAAAATATTGTCCAGGTAAAAAATACCGCTATTAATGGATCCCAGTTTTATTTTTCCGTAAATATTTCTGGTTTTGCTGTCATAATGGAATTCAAGTTTATGGCTTTCGGCAATAAATGCAGAGTCATTAATTTCACCGGAGATTAAAACATGACCGCTTAATGTTCGATAAATATTTTGTGAAAAGCATATTTTGCAAATACACAATAAAAATGTTAGAAGTAGAATGGTTCTCATTTTTTATCGAATTTCTAATTTGTGTGTTTTAATATATTTTAATGCTTCTTGTACATCCAGTTCACGAGTGTGATTGCCCGTTCTTGCGTAAAAGTAAGTGTGTTGCTGGTGTTTTAGAAAAACGGGAATTTTAATGTGGCTTACTTCTATTACACAAATATCTTTTTCACTTCGCTCAAAGAATGTTACATGTATATTTTTGCAACAATCTGCTCCGATGTTAAGGGAAACTAAATTCATAAGATATTGTTCGAAACCATCCCTGTTTTTCTTTTTTAACGATTGATAATCATTTTCCAAGCCAATAATAGAAGCATCATCCGCTACGCCAATCAACAAAAATCCACTCCGCGTATTCATAAATGCAGCAATAGTTTTTAATACTGCAAATTCAAGATCTTTGTTTGTTTTGTTTTGGTTATAGTCCCACCGAAACGATGATTTAAATTCTACAGTTTCACATTCTCCTTTTTCAAGTAACTTAGTTAAAGATAAACTATTCTTTTTTTTGCCTGGTGCTGTTATTAAATGGTATAATAAATATCCGATGAAGCCCCCTGTTAATAGAAAAAAGATGAGCATAATCAATTTATCAAAATGGATTTCCAGTAATAAAGATTTGTATGAAGAAATAATGACTTCTGAGAAAGGTTTAACATGGTTTATCGCATCGAATTTTAATAAAGAAATTATTAAAGGAAAAACAATAAGTAAACTGGCTATAGCACCTGCTGATGTCCACAGAAATAATTTACGTGATTGGGTTGTATTCACCTGAAATGTTAAATTGCTTGTTAGTCAATATAATATTAAATTCATAATACCGTAACACTTGTAAATGTTACATTTTATGATGTTGTTGCTAATTCAAATAGACCCCGACAGAGGAGTCGAACCTCTGATCTTTCTTGCATCTTTAGAAGCAAAAATGTTTTACATTTAAACTATTGGGGTATATAAACATCAATTAATGGATGTGACCATCGCCTGCCGGGTGCTCAGTTGTTTTTTCCTGTAAATCTTTTTGACATACAGGACATTTACCCGGTTGGTTATACTTTCTACCCTTCTCGCAATCTGTAGCACATTGATAAACGTGTTGATGTGCTTCACCTTCCTTGTGTTGGTGTATGGTTTGTTTGGTTTCTTTTTTAGATTCAGGGTTTCCACAAGATGTAAACCCAAGCGCTATTGCAGCAAATAGCGAAAATAAAATTGCAATTTTTTTCATTTTTGATTTAATTATATGGTTTAAGAATAGTTGATTTTAAGTTTTTTGTATTGCACAGAGATAATACCTCTTAATTCAGGAGAAATCGCTCCATTCTCGACTACTTATTATTATCACCCAGTATCACAGGCGATTTTCCATCAGTTATGATGATTTTGGCATTTGGTGATTTCATCAGTTCTCTGGTAATATCAAGTGCCTTAAATTTAATAAGCTTATCAGTGATGGAAGTATTGATAATGTCTTGGGATTTTTTAATGCCTTCGGATTCTATGAGTAATCGTTCACTTTCTTTTTTTTGCTTTTCAACGGCAAAGTCCAAGGTTAGCCGTTGTTTTACAATTTCCATCTCTGCTTCTTTTTGTTGTTTCTCCAATTCGAAATCAAGCATTTCTCTTTTTATTTCATTATCAATCTTTGTTTTTTTAGCCGTTACTTCAGCGTTGAGTTTTGCTTGAATAGTTTGCACTACGGCAGGAGGCAGGTCAACTTCTTTTAACATAACCAAATCCACCATAAAACCGTATTGACCTACAGATCTCATCATTCGTTCTTTTATACTGTCTTCAACTGCGGTTCTCGCTGTAATCAACTCCGTAGCTTTATAGCTAAGCCCTACAAAGCGGAGTGTTGTGATAAGATTATCCGCTATTACAATTTCTTGATAATCCGTACCGAAGCGTTTGTAGATACTAACTATAGATTCGGGCATAACATGATACAGGATGGTAATTTCAGATGATACTTCTATACCTTCCTGTGTATGGAAATTCAGTTTTTGGGAATAGTTCACTACTCGTGTATCGAAGCGTACTACTTTTTTACCGAATAAGGAGAAAAAGTGGTGCGGGCCAGGCTGGAGAACTTTGGGTTGTAGTTTTCCGAAATGCGTATCGAGTCCTACTTCTCCTGGGCGAACGATGGCACAGCTTTGTAATAGTAGCAGTGCTATTGCAAAATAAACTGGTTTGAAGTTTTTCATAATAATTGTTTTTAATTATTTAAATTGAATTCTTTATGGTGGAATGATAGTTTCATTTTTATAGATTTTCTCTTCTAAATATCAATTAAAAGAATTGAATATTACATTTTTAATTTAATACAAGAGTTCATCCTTTATTTTTTTTTGCGATGATTTGAGCATAAAATAAGTAACCAAAAATTCCACCAACCATAAGAAAGATTATGTCTGATATAGATCTCTCAAAATCGATTTGCCAAAGGAAATATCTATAAGTAGAAATAATGACCTCTTCTAAAGGTTTACTGTAATTAGAACCGAAGTATAGTGTTAATGAAATTGCAAAAGGACAAATAATAAATAAACTAATAACAGCACCTATAGTTATCCATACAATCGGTTTAAAATGTTCAATTGTTTTCATTTTAATTCATATTTATATTAATGTTCATGTCCTTCTCCCTTATTTGTCATTTTCGCTAAAATAAAAAAAGCACCATTGGTAACTATTTTTGCATCTTTTGGTATTTCTTTAAGTAAGGTTATTTCGCTGTATCCCACATCAGTAGTGCCTTTGCGGATTGGGATTTTTTCAAATGTCGTTCCTCCTTCTTCTTCATCATGCCCGTTTTTTTCTTTTTCATTGTGCTTATGGCCATGCTCATCATGCTGATGTGCATCTTCTCCGGCTTCATTATGTTCATGATGTTCTTCTTCACCATGGGCATCAGTAACGATAAAAATGTAATCCTGCCCTTCGTGGTTTACAATGGCATTTGTGGGAACTGCATCTACCGTTGCATTTTCTAAGCTAATCAATGCAGTGATGCTCATGCCGTCAATCAAACCTTGCTTGTTGCCTTTAACCATTGCGTGTACGGCAACTGCTTTTGTGTTTTGCTCAAACGTATTGCTGATTGCATATACCTCGGCATCGTATTCTTTGCCTGGATTATTGGTAAGAGTAAAATGAATAGTTTGCCCAACTTTGAGTTTTTGCAAATCCTTTTCATATACATATAAATCCAAATGCAGTTGATTGTTATCCACTATTTCTGCAATGGGGTTGCTCGCGTCAACATAACTACCTATATTTATCAAAACAGTACTTATAGTGCCACTAATAGGACTTGAGATGTTTACAACGGATTGAATGTTTTCGCTTGAGAGTGAGACTGAATTTATTCCAATAAGTTCTAATTGCTTTTGCAAGCTAGCTTTTCGGGATCTAAGGATTTTCAATTCAGTTTCCGTTGTTTGCAAGTTTTTTAAAGCCCCTGCATTTCCTTGTAGCAATTCTTTTTGGCGGTTGTTTTCTAATTGTGCCAAATCCGTTTTAGCGGAAACTGAAATAAATTCTTCTTGCATGGTGATAAAAGAATTATTAGTGATGGTTGCAAGAACTTGCCCTTTTCTAACGGTATTGCCTGTTTGCACCAATATAGACTTTATTACACCACCCAATAATGCAGTTGCATTGGCTTTATTTTGATTTGGCACTTTAAGAAGACCATTGACTTTGAGGGAAGCGGTTAGCTGTTTTTTTTCGATACCGTTTAATTCAATTTTGATGGATTTCATTTGTTCTGCTGTCAGCATTGCTGTGTTATCATTTTCGTGTTCATCATGGGATTCCTCAGAATGGCCGGCTTCTTCTCCGTGACTATGCCCGTCTCCTTCTTTGTGTTTTTGACAAGATGTAAGCAACCAACAGGTAGCTGCAAAGGATATGATGATTATTAATTTTTTCATTTTATTAAATTTACTTGTTGATTAAGAAATTGATGTTGATAATAGATTGGTTGAGTTGATTGATGGCTTGCAGATAATTCAATTGCACATCAGCAACAGTCTGCAAAGCCTGTAAATATTCAATATAGCCAACAGCTCCACTGTTGTAGGCTATTTTTGCTGTATTTATAATGATTTCAGCATTAGGTAAAGCACTTGATTTATAATAGTTGTATTGCGACAAATTTTGATTGTATTGCTCAAAAGCATTTTGCAGTTTGGTTTGAAGTTGGAGTTTTCCATTATCTGCTTCCATTTGCAAAGCGGCGTGTTTGTAATCCAGTGATTTTATTTTTGCGGAGTTACTAAAAAAAGTTAATGGAATGCTTACTCCTAGATTAAAACCTTGAAATCGTTTGCTCCCATCATAATACACTTCCGTTCCGTTAACTGTTTGTGTTCCGATTAAAGACTGATTGAAATAGCCCACATTCAAATCTGGTAAGGTGGATGAGATTTCTACTTTTCTGTTTTGCTCTGCAATAAGAGCCTGCTGATATAAAACTAGGAGTGAAGGATTATTGGCTATGAGTGATATATCAAATGAATTATTTATAGTTAGCGGTTGAAAATATTCAATAGCACGAATCGTAAAATCTTCACTCGTATTCAATAAAGCTTTAAGCGATGCATAAGCCATCGCCGCTTCTGTTTCATTTTGCTTAATTATGAGCGATAGTTGTCCACGTTTTGTTTCAGCAGTGGCTTTTTCCAATAAATTTGTTTCGCCAGTTTTGTAACGCAAATCAGCAGCATTGACGAAATCAACATACAAACTGTCTAATGACTTTAATTGTTTTTTCGCATTTTGCAAATACAGCAATTGATAAAACCAATATTTCACCTGGGCTTTTATTTCATTTTCTGACATTTGCATTTGCAATTGACTCCCTTCTAATTCGGCATTATACAACCTGGCTTTTGCTGTATAGTAAGTTGGGAATGGAATGTTTTGTGTTATCTGAAATGCTTTGTCCTGATTGATGCTATTGTATTGCCCGAATTGAAAGTTCACATTAGTTTTTGGTAATTCAAAAACGGATTTTTTCATAATGCGTGAAGATTGCACATTGAGTTGCCTTGATTGAAGCTCCAAATTATTTTTCATTGCAACACTCAATGCGTCTTCTATACTCAACTGTTTAGGTGTAGTCTGAGCATTCGCATTTTGAGAGAAGAACAATCCAAAAACAAGTAGTAGTAGTGTCGAAATATTCTGATTGAATTTTCTTTTTCGTTGTGAAGAAAAAATCAAATACAACAATGGCAAAACAAAGAGTGTAAGAAAGGTTGCAGTAATCAACCCACCAATTACCACCGTTGCCAAAGGCTTTTGTACTTCTGCACCCGCACCATGAGAAAGAGCCATTGGTAAAAAACCAAGTGAGGCAACAGCAGCAGTCATAAGGACTGGTCGCAAGCGTATTTTAGTCCCTTCTTTAATTCTTTGAAGAATATCAGTTACGCCATCTTTCTCCAATTGGTTAAACGTGCTGACCAATACAATTCCATTCAAGACAGCTACTCCAAACAAGGCAATAAAACCAACACCTGCTGATATGCTGAAAGGCATATCTCGTAGCAGCAATGCAAATACACCACCAATGGCTGCCATTGGAATTGCAGTGAAAATAAGAGTAGCTTGTTTCACAGATGTGAAAGTAAAATACAGAAGCATGAATATGAGAGCGAGTGCTACCGGTACAGCAATCATCAATCGTGCAGATGCTGCTTGCAAATTTTCGAATGTTCCTCCATAAGTATAATAGTATCCTTCGGGTAATTTTACATTTTCATTCAATTGAATTTGAATGTCTTTCACAACGCTTTCTACATCTCTGCCTTTTACATTAAAGCCCACAACAATTCTGCGCTTACCATCTTCCCGGCTTATTTGTGCAGGACCCAATTCCATTTTTATATCTGCAACTTGTGATAATGGAATTTGAATTCCATTGGCAGTAGGTATGTATAAATGACTTACATCTTCAATGTTATTTCTGTGGGTACTATCCAAACGAACTACCAAATCGAATTTGCGCTCGTTTTCAAACACAACTCCAGCTTCTCCACCTGCAAAAGCGGTACTCACTATATGATTGATGTCCTCAATGTTCAAACCGTAGTTGGCAATTTGTGCACGGTTATAATTGATAACAATCTGAGGTAATCCTGCAACCCGCTCTACACTTGGCGCGGTGGCTCCTTCTACTTTTTGCACGATGCCATTAACCTTGTTTGCATATGATAAAAGGGTGTCCATATTTTCACCAAATATTTTTACTGCAACATCCTGGCGAATGCCGGTCATAAGTTCATTAAAGCGCATTTGAATGGGTTGACTTTTTTCAAAGAAAACACCTGGGATATTTTCCAGTTTTTCGAAAATTTCATCGGCAAGGTCATCATAAGAAATTTCCCGTTTCCATTCGCTTTGAGGTTTTAGAATAATCATCATATCGCTTGCTTCGGGTGGCATAGGATCAGTTGGTACTTCGGCACTACCCGTTTTTCCAACGACCATTTTTACCTCATCAAATTCTTTGATTAATCGTGATGCCTGCATAGATGTTTCTATGCTTTGCGATAATGAAGTACCTTGAGATAATATACAATGGAATGCAAAATTGCCTTCAGCTAAGGTTGGAATAAATTCTCCACCCATTCTTGAAAAAATAAAGGAAGTAATAATAAATATTGCTACAGTTAATCCAACTACATAAAGTTTAGCTTTAATAGCCATTTGCAAAAGAGGTGCATAAATACGCTGAAAAAATTCCATCATTCTGTCACTGAAAGTTTGTTTGTGTGAAATGTTTTTTGATAAAAACTGTGCACACATCATTGGAATATAAGTTATAGATAAAATCAATGCACCAAAAATTGCAAAACCTACCGTCTGTCCCATTGGTCTGAACATTTTGCCTTCAATACCTATGAGAGTAAGTATTGGTATATATACTATTAGGATAATGATCTCGCCGAATGCTGCACTGTTTCTGATCTTTGAGGCAGATTTGAAAACTTCTGCATCCATTTCAGCCTGACTAAGTCTATCTATTCTTTTACGCAAACCTAAATGATGCATCGTGGCCTCTACAATTATTACGGCACCGTCTACAATCAATCCAAAATCAATTGCACCTAAACTCATCAGGTTGGCACTAACTCCAAAAACATTCATCATACCTAATGCAAATAGCATTGACAATGGGATAGCTGACGCAACTATTAAGCCTGCTCTTAGATTTCCGAGGAATAATACTAAAATGAATATTACAATTAAAGCCCCTTCGATCAGGTTTTTCTCAACAGTTGATATAGCACGATTTACTAAATCGGTTCTGTCCAAATAGGGTTCTATAACTATATCAACCGGTAATGATTTTTGAATAGTTTGCATTTTCTCTTTCACTCGGTTTACGACTTCAGCACTATTTGCTCCTTTCAGCATCATCACTACGCCACCAACTGCATCCACTTCACCATTGTAAGTAAGCGCACCGTAACGAACCGCAGATCCGAAACGAACATCGGCCACATCTTTAATTAAAATGGGAATGCCGTTGGGGCTATTCTTAACTGCAATATTTTTGATATCATCAAAAGAACCAATCAATCCTACTCCGCGAATAAAATAAGCATTCGGCTTTTTGTCAATGTATGCTCCGCCGGTGTTTTCGTTGTTCTTTTCTAAAGCCGTAAAAATTTCAGGAATGCTTATCCCCATTGCAATCATACGGTCCGGATTGACAGCTACTTCGTATTGTTTAAGTTGTCCTCCAAAACTATTTACTTCTGCAATGCCAGGTGTACCATACAATTGACGCGCAACAATCCAGTCCTGCATCGTGCGCAGATCCATTGCTGTGTATATATTTTCACTACCCTTTTTTGGGTGAATGATATATTGGTATACCTCCCCTAAGCCCGTACTAACAGGCGCTAATTCAGGAGTACCAATTCCCTCAGGAATCTTTTCTTCTGCTTCTTTTAGTTTTTCATTAATGAGTTGCCGTGCGAAATAGATGTCCACTTTGTCATCAAATACAGCAGTAATTACTGAAAGCCCAAAACGAGAGATACTACGCAGCTCCACCAAATCCGGCAAGTTGGCTACGCTTTGTTCGATAGGGTATGTCACTAATTGTTCGACTTCCTGTCCGGCAAGAGTTGGACATAGTGTTATTATTTGAACCTGGTTGTTGGTGATATCAGGAAGGGCATCAATGGGTAATTTACCCGCACTCCAAACGCCCCAAATAATGAGAGCAAATGTCATCAAGCCAATGATGAATTTATTATGAATGCTAAAAGCAATTATTTTATCTAACATATTTTAATCAGTATAATGAATGAAAAATTGATTACTTAAAAAGCAGAAGCGCTTTAAGTAATTTAAATTATGTCCAATTAAGGACATTCATAAATTCACTAACTGATTTTGGGCGGCTGCCAAATGTGGAAATACTCCACAGAAAGAAATGTTTGATTAAAAACGGGGAAGCCTTTAGAATGGACCGGGACAATATCAGAAAAAGTCACCAGCTCATATAAGTTAATTATGGAAGTTCCACAGCATGAACAGAAACAAAAAGGTGTACAGGTTTCTTTTTCATGATCATGATGTTCATGGTCAACATTTTCGGAGATGCTTATTTTCTGTGTTTCATTGCATTCTTCTCCATCCCCGCAAGGCACAATAGCCAAAAGGAAAATGTAGATACTGAATGTTAATGCAAAAAATTTCATGGCTGCGAAGATAGTTAAAAATCTGTATTTTGAAGGTTATATGAAGAAATATGGTTGTGAATAATGAAAATTAACGTATTCCTAAGGTTTTAAGTCTATGTGATGATTTTTCTACTTTTTCTTGTCGTCTTTTGGTTCAGCAGGTGCACAACATCCGACGGTTTCTCCGCTTTTTAATGCGGACATTAAGAAATAGGCTCCTTTAAAGAATCTGAGAATAGTGATTATCATATTATTTTAGTAAATGCGGAACCCTATATTAGAGACGATAAAGACCATGATTACGGGCATCCCGAAGCATACAGCATGTTAACAAAGGCGTGTAGAATTGCTATTTCAACTAACCAAGGACCAGACTTAGCTAAACATTTGAAGGAGGCTTGCGAACATGGAGAAATCATTTGTAATAAATTGAAGCCTGGACACGAAGGAAGGTGGCGATTGATATTAATGTCATTAAATGAAAATAATTCATTATTACTTGAACAAGTGTATGCCGAAGTTAAAAAAACAAGGCAAGAATTGATTAATGACTTACTTCGTAATAAAGGACATGATGACCATCATGAAAAACACTAGTGTGATTTATACAAATTGATAAAGTTAATCCTTACGAATTAATTAATTTTAAGGCTCTTATATCCAATTCTTAAATTAAATAAATATTTGATTAGGTATGACTAATTAAGAGTGTTTAATTTTCTTTCCTTTCTCTTCATAAGACTAAGCCGAATTTTTTCTTGTAGTACTTTTATTCCGTCTACCAACACTAAAAGTGGACCCATGCCGGTGCCAGTTAAAAATAAACTTCCTGCAAACATTTTTAATTTATCTCCTAAACTATTATCCCTTATTAAGGAAATTAGGGGAATAGATATCTCAGCATCAAAAGCCAAATCTCGTTTAGCTTTTGCATAGTTTTTTTCTTGTAGGGTAATTTTTTCCTGCAATTCCAACAGTTTATTACTATCCATAGTCTTCAAGGTATTTTCTATACCTTCAAGTCCTCCGACATCTTGGATTTCTTTTTCTGCGTTCTCTAAATTATTAGATAAGGTCTCAGATAAAGATTCAATATTTGAATCAATTTTTTCTTCAGGAGAAATGGTCTTAGTTTCTTGATTGCCTGGTAATTCTTTTTTTATTTCACTCTCACCTCCTTTTTCTAAATCATTCATAAATTTGCTAATTAGAACTGGTAATAGACTGCTTTAACTGTTCCATTTTGACCTCTTTTAATAACAAACGGAGAGAGATTACCGAGCTGTTTAGAACTTCAAGAAGAGTAAGCTCTTCCTCAGGTGTGGCAGTATCATTTTGAACTTTTTCTACCAATTCTATAAATTTATCATTCATTCTAAAATAATAGCGGTGATTTGTGGTAAAGTCAAATGACGTATGTGGATAAAGTATTCCTATGTATTTAATACCGCATTTGCAATGTTTAGTGGCCATTAAGAATTAAATGTCTAAGGCTATAGTTATTCATTTAACCAAAACCAAGTTAGGGCAAGCAACTGCGCACCTTAAATAACCATATTTTAATCCTCACTCGTCCAAAACATTTGCTTTTTAACCTCTTCAAATTTCAATTCCTCCCTTATGGATATTTATTGTATGCCACTTCATTTATTGAAATAGTGTTAGCACTAAACGGCCTACTCGGCCTCCCATCAATCATAAGCTTCAGGTAGATCTTATAATTCGGAAGATTAATAAAATCCTCAACATCAAATTCAGGGTACATTTCCTTTGCCATGTGCATGGCGTCTTCTGTGCCTATTCGGAATGATATTACTGTTCCAGCATTGCCAAGTACAGCACTTTTGATATCATCATCCAATTGATTCATGTATTGGTGAGCCAAAGTCATTCCTACCTTAAACTTTCGCAATTCAGAAAACATATTGACCAAAGATAATGTGGTGAAATTGTGAAATTCATCCATGTAAACCATAAATGGAATTCGTTTTTCTTCTTCAGTATCCACTCGACTAAAGGAAGCCGATGCAATGGAAGTAATAAAAAGTGCACCTAGGATATGGGCAACATCTGCACCGACATGTCCTTTTGAAAGATTGACTAGTACAATTTTCTTTTCATCCATTGCTTTACGCAATGAAACTTCTTCCGTATTCTCAATTAAAACTCGTCTAATAGCTGGATGCACCAACATTCCGCCTATCTTGTTCAACACAGGCAGTAAATCATATTTCATATATTCTGGAAATTCTCTTTCCCAGAATTTCTTCACACTTTCACTTTTAATATATCGGAGAGCATTCCTTCTAAAGCTTTTATTCATTAATATCTCAACAATATCACCAACATCTGCTTCTGGTTGATCAAGCAAGGTTAAGATGGCATGTCTTAGTATATGTTCTAATTTGACTCCCCAAGCACTATCCCAAAGTTTGGAGAATACATCTAAAATACCAGAAGCAACTAAAGACCGCTTTTCATAACTCACTCGCTTGAATGGATTGTATCTCAGATTAAGTTTTGGATCAGTTATATCAAAATAGATTAAATCTTTTTTGCGCCATTCTGGAATTGATTTTACAATTTTCTCCACCAGATCTCCATGTGGATCCAACAAACAGCATCCTCGTCCAGCTTGAACGTCTTGGATAATCATTGCTTCCAAACAGGTAGATTTTCCTGTTCCAGTTTTACCAATCATGTAAGTATGCATTAACCTATCAGCTTGTTTAATTCCAAAAAGCCTTCCATCTCCTCGCCATCCTACTTTTGCGAAGTATGTTATGTCTTTGATTAATTCCCTTTCCATTTTGGAATGATAGATAATTTATTTGATCTATTAAAGAAGGCAGAAATAGCCAACTAGGCAAGTAATACCCTCTACATTTTTAAGTTAGAACATTTAAGATTGTTGTATGGACAATAAAATCAAAGAAACAAATACAATTCAATTCATCCGTGAACTCTGCAAAGAGAAGATGGAAGATGAACTCTTGGATTTGGAGCAGAATTTTCGAGAATTTTTACTGGTTATAAAGGAAATAGCTGACCGCCTAGAATTTGAAGGTAAAACGCTTGATGATTTTGACGATCACTTAATGTAAATGCTAAAATAGAAATGTAATTATGAAAAATGTTTATGGATATATACGGGTATCAACCGTCAAACAAGGTTCAGGTGTATCGCTTCAAGAACAGAAGGAAGCGATCATTAGATATGCGGAAAGACACTCATTGAATATTATCGAATGGTTCGAAGAACAGGAAACAGCGGCCAAACAAGGCAGACCGCTATTTAACAATATGATGAAGCTATTGAAAGAAAGAAAAGCCAACGGAGTAATATTCCATAAAATTGATCGGGGTACTCGCAATTACAGAGATTGGGCATCTATCGATGATTTAATTGCTTCCGGTTCTGAATTGCATTTTGCACATGAAAGTCTTGATATGAATACAAGGGCTGGTCGTCTTACAGCCGATATGCTAGTAGCATTAGCTACCGATTACATCAGAAATCTTCGTGAAGAGGCTATTAAAGGCCTATACGGGCGTTTAAAGCAAGGTCTATATCCATTCTATGCCCCAATTGGATATATAAATAATGGGGGTGGGCAAATAAAATTAATAGACAAAATACGCGGACCTTTAATTAAAAAAGCTTTTGAGTTATATGCTAGCGGTAAATACAATTTAGAATCTTTAACTGAAACAATGCGCAAATTAGGATTAAGAAACTCACGAGGAAATTTTATTCATATAACCGGAATGGCACTGATTCTTCATAATCCATTTTATACTGGGGTTATGAAAATAAAAGGAAAATCATTTCAGGGGAAACATGAACCACTCATTTCGCCAAGATTGTTTATGGAAGTTCAGAATATTCTGAAAGGTAAAACTAATACACGAATAATTAAACATGATTTTGTATTCAGTCGTCGAATAAAATGTACTGAATGTAAATATTCACTTATCGCGGAAACAAGAAAAAAACACACATATTATCGTTGTCAGACAAAAGATTGCCAAACAAAGTCGATTCGTGAAGAATTGATATATGAATTAATACATAAAACCCTTCAACAAATAAAATTTCATCAGATTGAAAATGACGTCTTGAATGAGCTATTGATTCAAGCTCAAGTTAACTGGACTGAAACACAAAAAGGTTTAGAAGAGTCTTTGCAAATGCAGGGTAAAAAATTAGCCTTGAAATTAGAACGACTTACAGATGCATATTTAGAAAGTGTAATTGATAAAGAACAGTTTGAAGATAAAAAGGGACAAATTATGATTGAACAACTGGAATTAAAAAGAAATGAAGGACACTTTGAAAGTCAGAAAGAAGTAATTTTCAAAAAAGCTAAAAATTTCCTCGGACTCCTAAAAGACATTAAAAAATCATTCATTATTGCAACTAATGAAGAAAAAAGAAAAATTTTAAAATTCATCACCTCGGACTTAACGCTTCAAGGTAAAAACCTAATGTTGACAATGCAATCTCCGTTTTATGAGATAGCAAATCGACCAAATTTAACATCAGGTGAGCTTAAACGGGAAACTCCTCGGTCAAAACTTGCCGAATTGGCAATTTGTTTTTGTGAACAGAGTTCCCTATTAACTCAGCATAATTCGACCTGCACATTTGACTATCCTAACACATTTCAAGATTATTTACCAGAATATTTAAAATCCAATAGCTTGCCTCGAGAGATGCTAGATGATCCGGCACTTCGAGAAAGAATGCAAGGATTACTGGATTTAATTCTCAAGTATTGCGAATTTAAAGACAAAGAAAATGATTCCGATATTAACTTAGATGAACTACTATGATATTTAAACACACACAAGTACCAAATATACTGTTGGACACTCACCTTCCCAATCTAACTGAATCCGAATTAAAGATTCTGCTTGTTATCATTCGTCAAACCAATGGATGGGTTGATCAATCTACAGGAAAAAGAAAGGTTAAAGACAGGATCACCCAAAGTCAGTTTAGAACTAAGACTGGACTATCAAGGAGGATCATATCTAAAACGCTCAAAATGCTCTCAAGCAAGAACTTAATTAACATTTATGACCGAAAACACAACTTGGTTCAAAATTCGCTGGAACGACGGGGCCAACCTATTTTGCTCTATTCACTTAATCCAATGCACTTTGCGACATCAACTAGTGCACAAAGTGATACAAAACTAGTCTACAAAGGTGGATATAAAAATAGAAAGCATTCAAAAGAAAAACTAACAAAAGGAAATGACTTGCCAATAAGGCCAAATACTGCTGGTACTATTGAGGAATTAATTGATCACTCAAAGTATAATGCATTACTTCGGTTTTAAATTAACTCAATTACTCAATTTTATAGTTGTAGTTTAAATTTTCTGCTAAAACAAAATATGGAACAACAAGCACATTTTTAACAATATTATTCTCATCAGTATAAACTAAATTTATTGAGTTTTCATTTACAGATTGAGAGAGTTTTATTTTAAATTCTGAAGCCGGATCTAATTTGCCAATATTAATGGAATCACCATTTGAATATTCGAGTCTTACATTGCTTACAACCTTTTGCTTATGGTTTTCTATTGTCAAATAATTTTTACTTTCAAATAATTTTGTACATGCTAAAACGACAAGTACTAAAAAAAATAAAATATAAAAATATTTAAAATTATTTTTCACCATAAGAATTTGACCAATATAGCTTGTTTTGTTTGATAATATATAATTTTCCACTTCTTGCCTTCTCTTTAGATTTTGAAATAAAAGTGCTATGTAAAATGGTATATGGATAATCTTTACCTAATTGTATACCAACACTATTATTAAACAAGTCCATAGTTCTTTCTATTGATGGTTGACCTATTGTACCATATTCATGGGCATCACTCCAAGTTTTTGCAAATGTACTACCAACATCAATAGTCATTCCAAAATTCCATAAAGTATGTCTAAATGCGTCTCCATTTCCGTTATGCAATACAGCATCTACATAATTACTTGCAGCATAAGATATGGCTAGCTTACCATTAAACATACATAGCAATGCTTTAGATTTATTTGAATTATAAAGAGCAAGCTCTTTCGCATTTAATTTAGAACTAAGGTAGCCATCCATATCTGTATAAGCTCTTGAATTTAAATCATTTCTATTTAAATTAATGCTCTTTATAACCTTTTCAGTAAATAAATTAATACCCTTGTCGCTAACGGAAGGATTTGCTCTTTTAAAATCTCTAATTTGACTGACAATATCTTCCAAGTATTTTCCCAATTGAGTATCATTACCAACATAAGAAATGTCATCATATAAGATAGCTTGATCCTCACTATAGATTTTTGAATCGGGTAAATCTTCAAAATCGGATTGATTACATGAAATAACAAATAGAGTAAGTGCAATTAAATAGAATTTCAAAAAAGACTCTTTCATACTCAGTTATTTTAAAGGTTTATTAATTAAATAATGCTTTCCACAGATTTCAATTAAAATAACCCAATTCAATCAATATTCATTTAAAAAATATAGTTAAATATTTGTTAAATATTTTAATTTTTGAGTATCCTTCATGAATTTTAAGGAGATATTTAATTTTCTTCGATTATTAAATCCAATGCACTTTGCGACATCAACTAGTGCACAAAGTGATATTAGACTAGTGCACAATAGTGCATATAACAAAAGAAACTATTCAAAAGAAAATATAACAAAAGGAAGCAGTTTGCCAAAACGGCAAAATACTACTGGAACTATTAGAGAAATAATTGAGAAATCGAAGTATCAACCACTTTTAGGATTTTAAACAATAGACATTCGATATGGAATTGATATAATCTATGCAACGAATATCAAGTAAAATTCTACAAAAAACTGATCGGTGATAAGCTATTATCTCTTTCTAGATTATTTCAATAATTTTAAATGGAATACGTGAATTTATTGACGGTGCCTTGGCACCGTTGGTTTGCAATCTGCGATGCCCTTCAATTTTCGCTGATTTTGGGCTACTTCAGGTGCGAAGGCGCCTATTATATCAATTTAATTATCATCAATATGAAATAACCATAAATGGAGGCTTAAAATCTAATAGTATTTCCACAAAACATGGAGCGTGGGCGAAAAAATTTGCCGAAATGGCAATTAATGCCGTCTACGAATGGTCGATAATTAAAAATATACTTAGGGCATCAGGATTATTATTCCTGGTGCCCATTTTTTATATATGTCAAATATCCCAAATTATTTAAAAGTATATCGCAAGCGATCACCTTTACAACAAGAGGACATGCTTTCTATTTCCGGAATGCAAGATATCTCAAGTATTTCCAGATATGAAAAAGGTCAAAGAGAGCCTACTACAGAGATTCTACTTGTTTACCATCACATTTTTGATACTCCTATCGAAGACTTTTTTATACTGGAATCTCAAGTTATGTTGCCTAGATTAATCGAACGGATGAAAGAACGAATTAGAAAGCTAGAAAAAGAAGATCAAATAACATTAAAGAATACCTCTAAAATTAAATTTCTTGAACAAGCCATTATTAGATTAAAAAATATAAGTACTCTATGAAAACATCAACAGAAAAAATGAAAATCATCTGTGCCATTTATCCAAATGCCAATGGATTTGGATTTGTGTATTTGGAAAATGCGAGAAAGTTAATTGATTTTGGAGCCGTCCGAATCAATCCAATAAGCAATCGAAAGGTATTGGAAAGAATTAAAAAATGCTTTAAGTATTTCCAACCAACTCTTGTTATTACACTTGATCCAGATGGTAAAAGCTCAAGAGTCGGCAGGCGCACTAAAAAACTAATCAATAAAATTATTGCTTTTGCCGAATCAGAAAAACTCTCAGTTGTTCAATACACCCGTGATCAAATCAGGGATGTGTTTGAGGGATTTGGAAAGACTACAAAGTATGAGATTGCTCAATTTCTACTTTCTGAATTTACTGAGCTTGAACCTAAACGACCAAGAGAAAGAAAACTTTGGATGAGTGAGGATAGGAATATGGCAATTTTTGATGCATTATCCTTGGCTATGAGTTGGTTTTTTCTTAATGAATAAGCAACAGCGATGAAAATAATGATGAAGCAAACCTTAAGTCCTAAACTAAAATTTCTCATAAAACTCAAAAGATCTAAAGCTTTTTCGATAGCTTACGAATTTGATTAGCCATTTCCCAATGACAATGTTTTAGTTTAAGATTACTACCGCAATAACACAAGCTATTTCTTCCTGGTTTACTATTTATATATTCAAGTTTTGATTTAATTTCAGTTCTATTCTTAGTGCCAAATTCTTCTTCAAGTGTTTCCCATATTCCTTCTTCTCCATGACTATAATCTCCATTTTTAAACTCACCAAAATGTTCATAATATATTTGATTGGCGAAGAATGGAATTGTATATTCTTTAATAAAATCATAAATTGAAAATGGTTTCATTTCCATTTCAATTTGTTTAAGAGGATCACAAAAACAACAAACGCCATCTCTATTAATATGCCTTTTATCTTCCCGGGGTATTTTTTCAGATACTTCTTGTAAGGACGCAAAGCCTAAAGGGTAGTTGCTTTTAAAATAAATTGCCGTTTTGAATTCACCCCATAAAGTTCCTTCATCATCAACAATCTTAAAATTCCCTAAAAGTTTATACTTAAATGCATGATTCTTTAATATTTCATATTCAATTTCTGGAAAATGCACTTTGGCCTTTATGAAGTCTTTATAAAAACGATCCTCGATCATAAAAATATGGCTTGTTACTTCCGACTAATCCTGCTAAAGCAGTTTTGTTTCCTATGCTTACTTTGGTTACTGGGAACCTAGTACCTAAATGCTTTTTCCATAATTCACAAGCATTTTGCTGAGAAGATTCATTTAAGGCTTTGTATGCATCTCCAATAAAATCATCCAGAACTTTTAAAAAATTTGATTTGAATTGCTGATCATAAGAACTCAAAAGATCATCATAAGGAGTAGTAGGCATTATACATTCACACTTTATATTTAAAACTTTTCTTATGTTAACTAAAGTGTTGTATAAAGAAATATCATCACGACTTTTTTGAAAAGAAATATTTTTTGCAACAAGAACTGTCATCGTTATTCCTTTTGGCATTGGTTGTTTCAAACCAATATAATCGCACCAACCTTTTGTGTATTTAATATTTCTAACAAGTTGACCTTCATCATCCTTTTGATTTAATAACCATTCGGTAAACTCTTTCGGATCACTAAGCTCCAATGGTGAATTTTTTACTGCCAGTAATGGGTGTGCCATGCTCTCCGTTTGATAATACAAAGGATAATCAATATGATATTTACCCATTTCGTTTTCCTTATACTTCTTGCGAATGCATTTGTTTCTATGCTCTGCGCCCTCTGTTGTATCGTACTTAACTGCGTCAAAAACCCATTTTTGCAATGTTGTTCCATCTACAGAATCTTTAGGTTCGCGATTGAAATGAATTCCGTCATCCTGATCACAATTATCATCTTGGGTACGAATATTTAAACCATTTTTATGGCTACCTTGAATCCAAAAGGTTGGATCATAACCAGGATGATGTTCTTTAAAATGTTTAATGATCTTAGATCTAGATGATTCTCTTGAATCGCTCATTCGTTCCCTTTTGGAAGTTGGAATAGAGATGTTCTCATCATAATTTATAAATTCTTTATTGCAATTTGCCATAATTTTAAAATTTATAAGTTTTTGTGTTAGTAAAAAAAGCTTCAATATCATTCCATTTTGTACTAGTATAAATATCTCCTGCTTCTTGACCATAGGAAATAAGAGTTCTTATGGCCCTCTTTGATGAATTGTCCATTCGCACATGTTTAAGCTGTTTATTAGATAAAGCTTGTGGATTTATTCTATAATACTTAGAATTTGGAGTAGTATTTAGCAGTTTGTCTACTTGGTAGTTGGCAATATAATCGGTACCGGCCATTGCAGATTTTATAAGCATGTCTTTCCATCCTAAAAAGGAGCGCCTTGATTTTGTTCCTGTGGGCAAGCCTATTGGTTCATCAGGCAATCCAATTGATAAAAGATGTATCCCATTATAATTAAAATTTTGTCCGTCTATTGCATGTGTTTTGTTTAAGAAATGATCTACTGCTTCGGTATAGGCTATCATTGAAGGGTTGTTAGCAAATATACCACCATCAACATATTGATTATTTTCGATTAATATAGAAGGAAAATAAGTTGGTGCTGCTGAGGTTGCTAGTCCGATATCTATCATACTAAATCGTCCGTCGCGTATATAGCTATTAAAAGGTTTTTTGAAAACTGTAGGTCTACCCATTGTAATATTGAATGCCGGAATACATAATAGGTGGTTGGCGGAATCCATGTTTTTTCCTTCAGGAATTACGCTCTTTAATGCCTTTATTAATTCAACATTTTCGTATTTAACAGATGAAAAAACCTGTTTGAACCATTGAATGGTTTTGGATAAAAAGCTTCCTTGTGGGAAAATTAATGGGCCAGAGTCTTCATAGAATCTTGAAATTTGCTCACAAGGAACTTTATTTGTTATTGCTAAAGCTATTAGACCACCAGTCGACGTCCCCGCAATCATATCAAAATATTCTCCAATTGGTTGACCGATTTTCTTCTCAATCTGAGATAGTAATTGGGCTACGTAAATGCCCTTTATTCCTCCTCCATCAATTGAAAGGATTTTGAACGCTGTACTATTTATAATTTCAGAATTAGTAGTGTGTGTCATTTTGTTTTGGGAATATTATTGTAGAATGTGTGTAATTATTTCTTTCGATTGTAAGGAGACTGATTTGTTGGTTTTAGAGAAATATTCTCTGCACTTGATTTTGTATATATTGAGTCGGGAGTTCTTCCCAATTTTAATCCGATAACACGGGTAGGCGTGTTTTCCTTTACCAGTGTTTTTAATTGCTTAACTTCTTGTGAAGTCCATGCTTTTCCAGAGTTGCGAGTTGATTTGCTCATAATTTATATTTTAATAATTAATTAATAAAGATCCGATGGAAGTATTGCGACAACTACTCCTTGAATCAAACAATTTTCTGATAATACTATAGGGGTATGAATTTGGTTATTAGATTTCGGCCTGAGAATCACTAACTGATTCTTTTTTTCGAATACTTTAACAGTTGCTTCTTCATTTATGAGAGCAACAACTATCTGTCCGTTTTCTGCGGTGAATTGCTGTTGAACTAAAAGAAGGCAACCATCTTCAATCCTTTCTCCTTTAATTATAGCTTCATTCATTGAATCACCTACAACTCGTAAGAGAAAATATTTATTACCAGGCTTAGCTATTACCGTCGAAATTGGAATTTGAGCTTCGACGTTTTGCTTTGCCAATATTGGAATACCTGCAGCAATTGACCCAACAAGGGGAACCATTACTGTAGAAATAGTTAGACTGGTTCTTAAAAGCTCGTTGTTCAAACGAATTTTATTACCTCCAATTCTGGTTATTAATCCCGCAGTTTCCAATCGATCAAGAGCCAATACTGCGGATCGAGGGGAGGATTTACCTGTAATCTCATTAATCTCCCTTAATTTAGGGGTTTCCAAGCCATTTATCAATCGGCTTCGTATTAATGCATATACCCTTTTATCTGATTCGCTTAAAAATTCTATCATGGTAAAACATATTTTATACCATTTTATACAACGAAGCAACTACGTATAAGGTTCCAATATAATATGATTATTTTGTCAAGTTCTTAAAATAATTAATTAATATGCTGATAAACAGCCAATTATGTTATAATAGATGTTTATTTAAATATTACAATAGGGCTTCTTTAAGAATTCATATTTGAGCAAATTGACCGAAGAAAGGTATGCTTTGCACTACTGAGGATAGGAACACAGCTATTTTTGATGCGTTGTCATAGGTTCTGATATGGTTTTATCTTAACTATTTATATATATAATTACTTATATTTCTCTGTAAAATTCGGGCATAAAATTATTTTTTCTTATTTTATAAGATCTGCAAACCTTATAATTTTATTCTTACTCCAATCCATAATATTGACATACATTCCGTTGTGCTTATTTGGCCGATTGTATTTACATCCTTCACATTCGTTTATTTCCACTCTATCTGGTATTTTTTCAAAAAGTGTTTGTTCCCCAGGAATAACTCTCGTTTCATGATGACATGACATAGGCACTACATATTTTAGGCCGTCCATTTGGAAAATGTTCCAGCTTATAATTTCTGCTAATTCCTCTTTCGTCTTGAGAGTCGGTTGTAGTTTAAACTTTTCCTTGTAATAATCGATAAATGTATATAGTAAATTCTCGCGTGCAATTAGCACATTATCACCCTGCCAATCATAACCATAACTTGCCTTAAATGCTTCTTTTGCCCAAAATATCCATTCTTTTTTAACTTTGCAATACTTTGATACTACTTTTAATTTTTTATCTAAAAAACCAACACGTTTATTTAAATCAATAAATTTACGTGTATGCAAAGTTGGACTATAACGACTCACAATAAACGGCGCTTCACCACAGGTAATTTCCAATTTAATTTCATGAATGTACTCTTGCCAATTATTTATATTGATTAAACGATTTTCTACTGATTTATTTATTTGATTTACAGTTTTCAATGGAGTAAAAACTTCAGCCTTATCCTTAGTACGTCTACGCTGTTCTTCAAAACTCTTAACAGCCCGCGGTTGTATAAGTAGACCAAATTTACCAGTCACTAATGCTGGTTTAATACGTAATTTTGGCGAAAACTCTTTGCCGTATTTTTCATAAGAATCAGTTGCCCAGAGAATATTCTTCTTTGTCGTTCGATCAGTCAGTAAAATATCAAGCAAATTGCCAGTTCGAAGTAATGTATTTTCGAGTATATCAATATTCTTCGTCGATGTATTCATAATCTATTTCATAGCCTTCACGTGTGTTTCAATGAAGTCAATTTCGTTTTTATCCAAACCATATTTCTTATAAAGCTGTTTATCTATTTCAGGAATTGATTTTGACCAATCAATATCGGATTTATTTGTAAAAGCTTGTAGAGGCACGTTTTTCCAAGTACTTTTCGGATTATCTTGTGTGACCTTAAGAGTGCCTAGCATAACTCGACAAAATTTTGTCTTGATATACTTCATGCAGTTATTTGCTTCAGATTCACTGTTAAATGAACCAATTTGGATAAATGAACCAGTACACCCTGTAAGGGGTTCCCCTATTAGGGGTGTGCTTATAACTTCACCAATAGCACCACTACCATTTGATTTTGGTATAAATACTTTCCAATTTTTAATATTTTGATCAGCAATTAATTCACTTTTTATATAACGCTCAGCTCTCTTGTTTCCTTTTTCTAAGCCAACTATCTTTATGGTGTAAATTGTATCCTTCTTGACCTTAAAAATATCAGGAAACTTTTCAAAATAGTTAGGTCGTATACGTACCTCTGTTGGAAATAGTTTGTCTATTGGCTTATTTGTTTTAGTTTGAGGAAGAATAATATTCTCGAATCCACCTGTTTTTGTCTTTGCTAAAATACTTACAAGTTCTACATGTCCTACAAATAATCCTCCAAGCCCACCACTTGGATTGTTTTTATTCCAAAGCGTAATACAAACACCACCTTTTATATCAACACCAGAAAATATCTTTTGCGAGTTTGGTTCATAAACCGGTACGCTCAGATGCTGATCGTTGAGCATTTGCTTATTCCATTCTTTGGGTGTGGCACCAGCGTTAAACAAAAATCGTGCAGGATGAATTAAACTTAAGTAATCAGGGTCTAGACTCTTGGCTGCTTCAAAGAACAGATGATATACAGGTGTGGCAAAATTAGTATCAGTAGTTACCTGATATGGCGGATTTCCTACAACGGCTGTAAATTTCATATTTTTATTTGTTAAATTAAATTTCTCTAATAATTCGACTTTCAGGTTATAATCTTTATAATTTTCTTTTTGCTGAAGTTTTTTAATTAAATCTTCAATATGGATAATATTTGTTTTAAAATTCTTATTGTATCCTGCTAATGTTCGGCATGTAATACTTTGCGCCATAGGACTTTTACATAGTACATAAATGTTATCTTTCAGCACCTCTGCCCATATCTTTTGCGCCACTTTCTCTTCGGGTTTTTTTATTTTTACTAGCTGTCTTGAGTACACGTTGTAAGCAGCAAGCAATGGATATAAACCAGATTTTGAATTTATCTCTAGTATCTTTGTGTCATCCTGTGACCATATACTTGTATAAACGTCTTTACTTTTCCATTCCGGTTTTCCAGTTTTTCTATCTCTAAAGTCATTACAGAAGTCATAGCCACCAAAAGCGACTGTCAAATGCTTGTTTACAACATTCCATGGCGTTAGCACTGTTTCTTTGTCAGGATTCTTGAATGTTTTAAATATTTCTGCGATCGCCTGTATTCGATCTGTCGGCAATAGATCGTCGCAATCAAAAGCTTTGGCGCGGATGCTGTGAGTGACACCTTTAAAAACATCTTCATCGTAGTATTTAGTAAATTCCCGAAAGCCTTCTTTCGTCAGGCCAGCAGGCATAAACTCTTGCCATGATTCTTCATCAACAAGATCAATAAACCTTTGTAATGTTATATTCTCTCGTATTGACACGTTCGCGCCATACACCAACATAGGCATACGGATACTAACTGCTCTTAATATGCTAATAGCAGATTTCTTTTGGTCACGAGCTTCTTTTAATTTTTTCAAAGCCTCCTTTTGTTCTACTGTTAGCTCTTGTTTTTTCTGACGCTCGGCTTCTTCTGCTTTTTGCATCTGAAGCTCATCCATTCCGAGTTCGTTAATCTTTATTTCATTCACTTTTTCACTAGAAGATTTTCCAACAATATTTTTGAGTTCATTAAACTTTGCTATATCTAGTTCACTGAGTTTTAATAATTCATCGTTGTATAGTTTTGGATCATCAAAGCCGTTACGACTAACACGTTCAATAATTGCCCTTTTGAGCTGGCCAAGCATTGCTTCAACATCATATGGCTTCATTACTCCGCCCTTTGATGCAAGAATAGGACAAAAATTTAGAAATTCTCTCATTGCATCTTTTTGCTCTGGTGAATTTATTTTTCCAGATTTGTGGTTTAGCTCAATAGCTTCAGCGACAAGTTTCAAGGTGCGATCCGGTGCAAAATCAAATACGTAACCTTGCGTTTTTAGTTTACCGTCTATTTTCGCTGGTGTTTGGCATCGAAATGATGTTTGCAAATAAGTAGTTGCAGAGTTAGTGTCAGACATCATAAAGACCGCTGTCCATTCAGGAATAGATGCACCAGTTGTGAGACGCTGACCCGTCAATGTAATTGTATAGTCATGATCTTTAATTGCCCTAGTAACGCGATCCTTGGCGTCTTTGTCTTCCTCATCATCACGACTATCTCCAGAAATATTTACGATTCCAAATTGATTAGAACCAAAAATCGAGTGATCTTTAAGAAGCTTTGCCATTGCTTCAATAACTTTGACACGATTTGGCAATAGCCAGAGGGAGTGTTTGTTATAGTTACGATATTCTTCTGTGGCATATGGAAACTTTGTAGGTAATGTATCGTCAGTCAGTAGATCTAAGAATTTTTTAACCATTGACTCGTGCACAAACTCAGCCGTATCATTACCTTCATCATCTTTGTGTACACGAAAAAACTCATGAAATTTAAAAGCACCATCTAAGGCATCGTGGAAATTTTCACCAATGCTACCTATATGGTTGGCAAACGTATCTATGTCATAGGTAAATATGCTAAGCGCGGGCAGTTCAGCATAAGGGTTTGGTATTCCTGGATTTTTTTCATCCCAGCTAAGTTTTGCTTCTTGCTCCATAACATAATCCCACGTGTATATATCTTCTTCTTCGTGTTTATGTAAAATATTGAATGGTGTCCCAGAAAGTTGAAGCGTAAAATCCCTCGGTATTTTTAAAAAAGTTGCATCACCAAGGTTGCTTTGCGTTCCTTCATGAGCCTCATCAACAATAAGCATATCCCAAGTGGTATCAAAAACTTCTTCGTTTTTATCAAAACCTCTAGCTTGAGATCCTGCAGATCCGTCTTCCACTACTCGTTTCGATAGGCGTAAATCTTGTAGTGATGCAAAGTAAACGAAAGACTTGTGACCTTTAACAAGTGTCTTAATATCCTCTCCTTCCGTCTTGGAAGAGTATTCGTAATTTGCACTTGCCAAGACTTGATCGAAATCATTTTTCCAGTCTACACTCACGCTAGGGCGATGAGTAACAATAAGAACTTTCTGCATGTTATTTTCTTTTGCTACCTGCATTGCCGCGGAAGTTTTACCGAAACGCATTTTTGCGTTCCAAAGAAAATGTTTACGATTTTTTTTGATAGCTTTGGTAGTTTTATCAATGGCATCGAGCTGGTTTGGACGAAACGGAAATTGAGAAACTTTAGGTGTAGTTCTTTCTTCAGTTGTTAGTGATTTACGGCCTTCTTTTACTGCTTGAATAGCTTTCTTTGCCACTTCTAAACTAACCTCAAACCACTCAGAATGTACATTCTTAATATTTTCTGATTTCCGCTTATAGCCTGAACGTTTAAGAACTTCATGTACATCATGATCAGAAAAATATTTATTATCGTTAGTAATTGCTAGCCCCGAATATTCGAGTTTATATGAAATATCGGCGGTTTTTGTCTGTTGTTCTATGCGATTATTTGAGGCTAAATCAATTTCCTTTTGTGTTGGATTAGTAGAGCTTGTAGTCGCACTACCGATCTTCAAACGACCCTTATGTTGTTCATCTGGAATAGAGTATACATAAATTACGCCATAGGAAAAGGTTTCATTTATCTCATTCTCTTTATTAAGTTTATTGACTACATTTGACATAGTTATATCTTATTAAAAGCCCTTTTAATAATTCCGGTCATTAGCTTTCTTCTTTCATGCAAAAATTGGTTATATTCAAGCTGATAAAAATTTTCTGGGATAGCGTGTTGTTTAAGCATTTCGCTTAATTCATTATCAGTAAATCGCTTTTGCACCATAGCAAAATAGTCACTTGGCTTTTCGTCGCTAATTTCAATATTATCTTCAAATTCCAAAAAAGTCAGATTGGCGATTTGATTGATTTTTGCCTTATCTTTATTTCTATCAAATCCGTACTTTGAAATAAGATAATTGCGAGGGAAAATATGATGTCTCTCCAATCGTTTCTTTTTGATTTTCAATGATGGATCATATAAATCTCCAACTAATTTGCGGGAGAATAATACAGGTGAGCCCAATTTGCATAGCGAGGCATAAAAAGCGTTAGCTTCGGGGCTGCGAGCCGATGAAGTTTCCATTTGGCTAACAAGTGTAATATCCCAAAAATCACTTGTAAGATTTTCACTAATTATTTTTTCAAGTCCGGATGTGAAGCCGTCGATATTAAATTCCTTGATTTTGTTAAGGTCTTTTTCAAAAGCAGTTTCAGGTGATGAAGAATATCTACCTGTAAGAGAAGACATCACAAACCAGCGTCCGATGATTCTTTGAAGTTCGTGATTTTGAGTCTTAAAATTTTGTTTGCCAATAAGAAAGAGGATGTAACTATACAAAACGGCACTTTTTGAAGAAATCAGCTCTTCGTCTTTGTAACCACCACCTATTAATACTTTCAAAAAGCTTTGCCAATTAGTATTATCAAGAATTGTTGGCAAATTCAATTTTAGTTTATTAAACTGCAGCGTTCTATTTTCTTCTGAAAATTCACCAGTTTCCATGTCGCGTCCGCGAATAATTGAGTAAACATCTTTCATCTTTGCACGATGAAAAGTAAGCCCAACTAGTACACGAAGCATATCGTCAGGATCAGGTCTTATAAGGTAATTAAAAGAAGAAAATCGTTTTTCTTTTTCTGGTACCCTACGAGATTCTCTACAAAACTCTTCAATATCTTTTCGTCCCTCCTCCCAATAGACCGAGAGAAGAGTAAGTATAAAGTCAGCTTGAGTTAAACTCACACCCGCACTATTAATTCTCACAAAAATATCAGAAACAATTTCTTCTTCCAGATTAGGGGCTATCTCTAAGGCCGTTAGTGGATATTTGTTTATGTTAATTAAAGATTGAATATTAGCTGAAATTATCTTTTCATCTTCTTTGCTAAGTTCTCTTTTTTCTTTAAGTTTTTCTATAAAATTACTTATAATAGCAAAATCTCCATCTCCTGCCCAAAGTGAAGACAAGTCAGGAATAAATTCAGGATCATTGTCTGTAGCCGCATCAGCTACTTTAAAATTAGAATCAAAAGGCCTAAATGCAATTTTTACTTTTTTATGTTCATAGTCAACGGTCATTATTTCTTGATTTTTCATTACCGCAAAAAGCGCAGTAAGTCTTTGTTGCCCGTCAATAATTAAAAATCTAGGTATTTTTCTTTTCTTTTCTTCAAAACCAATATTCTTATAATCAGTCCTATTAGCATTTTCCCAAAATAATAAATACCCTATAGGATACCCCCTATAGATAGAATCAAATAAGTCTCTGACCTTTGAGATATTTTTTGACCAAACAAAAGGTCGTTGCAAGTCTGGTAAGGCAATATCACCAATTTCAATATCTTCTATAAGTTTTCCAATTGTGTAATCTGTTGTTTTAAATACTTGTGCCATAAATTTATTTTAAAAGTTCTCTATTGGGGGTTTTTAATTTCTCAGAAAATAATTTGACATTGGGATCAAGGGCAATATGGACTTGTGAGTTTTCAAGATAAAAAAAATCCATCCGGCATCTTCAAGGAGTTTATTGATTTTAATTCTTGCTTTGGCTTCCTTGTTGTTTGACATGGTTCTTTATGAATATAATGGTTGATTTTGCCTTTTCTTATATGAATCTAGTATAGCATTTTATCGACTTCCTTCAAAGCCAAACAAAGCTTCTGCCAATATAGTTTGTTCTTTAGAAATTTAAAAATATTGTATAAATATAATGCATTTTAATTTATAGGCAATTAAAATACAATCAATTAATAAACAGTTTGTTAGAATAAAATTACCAAATCGGCAATTTCTGCTGTCTTGGTCTTATTGATGAATAAGAATACACTGGTTTGGAATTATTCTTTAACAATTTAAACCACTAAGAATGAAAAATCAAAAAGGCGAAAGCCAAATACCTCTACTTTTACAAGTTGCGGAAGTAAAGGTTAAGTATCAATCCAATTTACCAATTGATAATCATCCAAGAATTAATAATTCTTCGGATGCAGAAAAGATATTCCGGATAAATTGGGGTGATGACATGGAATTGGTTGAGGAATTCAATGTGTTGTTCCTTAACCGAGCTAATTATGTAAAAGGCCTATTGCGACTAAGTCGTGGCGGATTGACTGGAACAGTCGCTGATCCACGGATTTTATTTGCCACTGCATTGAAAGGGCTTGCTGTAGGAATTATTGCTGGGCATAACCATCCTTCAGGTTCTTGTAAACCAAGCACCCAAGATATTGAGTTGACTAGAAAGTTGAAAGAGATTGGAAAACTCCATGACATTCAGCTAATAGATCACATCATACTTGCACCACATTCTGGATTTTATTCCTTCGCAGATGAAGGACTACTCTAGGTAATTCATTTTTCACTTTTAAAATTTATTGCAATGAAATCTACAACAGAACACAAGGTTCAACAATCTACTAATTTCTCACTATATGATGAGGTGACAAACAGAATTATCACCATGATTGAACAAGGTGTAGCTCCTTGGAGGAAAACATGGAGCACCTTCGGGTTAGCTCGTAATTATTTATCCGGCAGATTGTATTCCGGTATCAATTACATTCTAATGAATAATACTGGACATCCTATCCCATATTTCATGACTTTCAATCAAGTTAAAAAACTTGGCGGAGGTTTAAAGAAAGGAAGTGATGCATACAAAGTCATATACTTTAAGGTGTATTACAAGGATAGTGATGATAATACTCTTGTGCCGGCTGTCGCTAATGCCAAATACCTAAAAGGTAAAGATATTAGGATATTGAGATTCATTCGTTATTACAATGTTTTTAATGTCGAAGACATTGAAGGTATTGAGATAGAGGATAGCCGGTTTCCGGAGGTAAAACTAATAGATAATGAGAAAATAGCCAGATGTGAGGAAATCATTAAGAATATGCCTAACCCTCCAGATTTGAGGCAAATTGACGCAAATCGAGCCTTTTATTCCCCTTCTCAAGACTGCATTAACATGCCTGCAATCAGACAGTTTGAGACTTCGGAACATTACTATGCCACTTACTTTCATGAGTTAATCCATGCCACTGGACATTCATCCAGGCTGGCAAGGACTGAGGTAATGGATTTTTCCGGATTTGGAACTATATCTTATAGCAAGGAAGAATTGGTTGCCGAAATGGGTGCTTCTTTCATTTCAAGTTATTGCCAAATCAATTATGATTCAATAGTTGAGAATAATGCATCTTATTTGGCAGGTTGGCTCAAGGTTCTTGAAGAGGATTCAAGATTGATTTTCAAAGTTTCTGCGGAAGCACAGAAAGCTGTGGATTACATATTAAGTACAGGATCTGCGAAATTGGTGGGCTAAGCAGTATTAAGAAATTATATAAATAGTTTAATTCCCTTCAAGGCGTAAGTTTTGAAGGGAATTTTAATTTCCATTTATCCAAATAAGTAAATAATCCTAAAAAACATTTTATTATTGCACCGCTTTTTTGCATGACATGATTAAGCTTTTTCCAGAATTGATCAGTTTAAATGGCTTAAAAATTCAACTGTAAATGAATTTCCTTACATAATTAAATTATTTTATATATTAAAGTAATCAATTATTCTTTTATATTAAAATATAAAAATTATTGATATTAAATAAATTGTGAAATAATATTTTAAATATTTAATTAATACTTATACATAAATAAAGAGAATGTTAATTATTTGCAAATATTAGGCAGCATTTCATTTAAACGTTGCCTCTTATTAGTATGAAGTTAATATTTTTTATCATTGCAAGAAGATCTAACAATAAGGGTGATCCACCAGATGATTCCTGCTCGAATAAGGGCATTTCAAGTATTTATTTGAAATGTCCTTTAAAAATTAATCCCAAAATACCAATACAAAGAATTGCAGTATTCTTTGAACAAAAAAACTCGAAAAAATATAAAGGAAACAATGTTGCTTTCGATTTAAATATTGCTAAAAACATTCCAAGTATAAAAAGGCCTGTTCAGTTTTTGAACGGGCTTTTTGCATTTATAAATAAACAAAATAAATAATTGAAATGAAATAAAAAAAAGCCAGCACCACAAAGTAGTACCGGCCTTTATATTTTGTCAATCGGCCAACCGTTGAAAATAACCCGATGACAAAAGAACTGAGGCAAATATAATGCACTCGTTGTAATTATAGAACTTTTTAAAATAAAAAGTCAAGGCATTTCTATTACGGTGGTATTGGCATATGAATAATAAAAAATTATCCATATGAAAAATATACCTCATAATTTTTACTCATCCAAAGGATTGACAGATCCATCCTTAAATCAACTATCCTCAAACGAAGCCTTTACAACTTCCTTGAGAAAGTTTAATGAGATATCTTCTTGTCGACATTTAAAGCTAAATTCTGTATTTCGCGATTATTTTTCTGGCACTTCCAACGAAGTCCCAGACCAAATAATCTATGGCCCCAGCAATCAATTTCTTAACAAATAAAACTTAGTTTATGAAAAATGAAATTTACACATTTCAATTTGGTCTACGAGTTGAAGAACTCGAAAATTTTATCGCAGCTGAAATCCAAAAGATTAAAGCTAAAGCTCATCAAGATATTGATATAGCAATATCTCAAGGTATTTTGACTATTAACCTACTGCTTCTAGAAATCACTGCTTTCTTCGAAGTATTGAAAGAACATGTAAACCAGAGACTCAATCCTGAGATTGAAAAACTAACTGAAGAAATTTCTCAAACAATTATTGAGGAGTTAAAAGAAATTACAAAATCCAAACAAGATGCAAATCAAAAGAAAATAGGGACTCTGGAAGTTGATGTTAAACGGACTAAGCTCTCTTATGATTGGAAGAATTACAAATGGATCAAAATTGCAATCCTTTCACTTTGTTCTATTGATGCTATGGCCAATTATTCTAGTTTGCAAGTTTTAGTTAGCAATCTATTAGTTGCAATAATTTTGGCATTGGCAGTTGCAATTGGTCTAGCCTTCGGAGCACATATTCTAGGATCCAAAATTAGATTTGCCAAAACATTAAAAGAAAAAGCAATTTGGTTTGCAGTTGGATTTATAGGAGCTAGTGCAGTTTTCTTTTACTTAGGAATGCAAAGACAGGTATTTTCTGATGATGGCTCAACATTTTCTAATTCACCAATTCTTTGGATGTTGTTCAATGATTTCTTCTTTATAATAGCCTTACTCCTCGCTTCAACAAAATTGCCCACAAGAGAACAGGTGCTTGAGTTTAATGAATTAAATGATAAAAAGAATCAAATATTACAATTAAAACACCAAAATGCAGAATTGGATAAAGCCCTTCAAATTGAGGAAAGTAAAGTCAATGAGAATAAACAAAAGCTTGAGGCATTTAAAAAATACAAGGAAGGTCTATTAATGTCCTTGGAGAAAGAAAAGGAACTACAGCATGCAACGTGCTTAAAAGAGCATGAATTGAAAAATGGAAGAATATTGCTAAATAAAAATTTAAATAATGAAACAAAACTTGCATAGTGTAATATTTATTTTAATCTTTTTTATTGGTCAGTCTTCTTGTAAGACTTTAACTTCGGAAACTATCATAATACTTGATCTAACTGAGGAAACATTTACTCATATATCTATCAATGAATACAAAATCATTTCTAGTCTGAATGACAATGTATTTAATGGTGAGGTGGTTCGAATACAGCCAATCACTGAAAATGGATTTAATACTGTGGAATGCCATAAAATTGAAAGGGTGGCATCATCAGCACTGGGAAATGAATATCAAAGACGTAGTGAATTAAAGAAGTTCTACTCTTCCATCGATTCAAGTTTACAACTTTTAAAAAAAGGTAGAACCAGGCGAAGTGGATCTGTGATTTTTAAAATACTTAGTGAAGAATTGAATCATTTAAATAAGTCGAAAGCAGATAAGAAAATACTTATTATTAATTCAGATCTCATGGAAAATTCATTTATTGATTTTACTAATTCCAGCAATATTGAGAGGATTAGGAATAATCAAAATGAGATTGAAAAGCTTTTAACAGATAAATATCCTGTTGCCGATTTAAAAGGTATTTCTATATACATCATATACAAGCCAGTTAATAAATGGGATAGCGAGAGATTTGAGTTAGTATCTGATTTCTATAAGAAACTATTTGAGTCTAAAGGAGCAATTGTTAATGTAAGTGGAAATTTAAATTAAGCCTATGACAAATCCAATTGTTCAAAGAGTCCTAGAATTGTCCAAGACCTTAATTATAACTGCTTTCAAACTTGCATCATTACTGTTTGCTTTTTCATGTAAGATACTAGGCTCGATATTAATCAAGACCGGAGAATTAATTTATAAAATGGTAAGTAGATGATTAGGGTTATTGGATTTGTTTTTGAGATTGTATTTGAAGTACTGTCTGCAATAATAAGTGGTTTGTTCGAATTCATTTCTGCATTGTTTGATCAGGAACGGAAAACAGAATTTGATGCCGTATTTTTTCCGCCTCATGAAATTATGAGAAAGCAGGATAAAGGATTCTGCTTAACTGGTGAATATTGTCTTTCAATTTCTGAAAGTTATAAAAACGCAATTGCCTTGGGTGGCTCCGGTTCTGGTAAGAGCTCCACAATATTGATCAATAGTGCTTTACTAATGGCAAAAGGTAATTCAAGTTTAATCTTTAATGACCCAAGCCATGAAATACGATTATTGGTCAGTGGTGCTCTTATCGAACTCGGATATGAGATAAGAGTGATAAATTATAACAGTCTTAATTCCGAATGTTTTAACCCATTAAAACGCTGTCAGACTATTTCAGATATTCAGAAGCTTGCATCACTTCTTGTCAGAAATGCATTAGGTGATTCTAAAGATCCGTTCTGGAACAAAAGTGCCGAGGCCATTATATCTCTATTCATCCGGTATTTGATTTTTTATGCTGAACCAGAATTCAGGACTTTATACAATGTTTTGCATTTGATAAATGTATTCGCAGGCAATCCAGAGAAGATGGACAGGTTAATAGTTATAGCAAAGGATGAAAAAATGTTATCCGAATACAAAGCTTTTGTTGCATATGGAGACAAGACCCTGTCATCAATACTCGCTACAGCCAAAGCATCATTAACTCTATTCACAGACGAAACAGTTGCAAGTATAACTTCAATTGATACTATTGATTTTTCGGAATTTCGAACTAAAAAGGTAGCTTTGTTTATAAACAATTCAGTTCCGGATATGCACTATTATAGTGCTTTATCATCCTTGTTTTTTCAGCAATTCTTCAACGAATTATTGGTACGCATTCCGACAAAGAATGAAACCAACATATTTTTTCTTTTAGATGAAGCCTCTTCCATGTATCTACCAGGTCTGTCAACAACCATATCGAATATCCGGAAATATAATAGCGGTATACTTCTAATTTATCAGGATTATCATCAATTGGAACACGTATACGGATCTTATGAAGCAAAGAACATCACAGCAAATTGTTATGCAAAAGTTTATTTACCAGGACAACCAATTGAAACATGCAAAATATTGGAGACTACACTCGGAAAGTTTGAGTATGAAGATGAAAATGAAGTTCGACACATACGTCAATTGATGACAGCAGATGAGATCAGAATGTCAGACCGAGCAATAGTATTGATTGGAAACAAGCCACCGATTCATGCAAAGCTAAGGCCGTATTACAATGATTGGAAACTAAACTCATTAACGATGCTTCCACCTTACGAGCCTTCTAATAATTTACCATTTGATATTCCTCCCTTAATTCATTTGGATGAGAAAAAGAAAGCTTAATGACAAGAGCAATTTATTTTCCTTTCTTAATTCCAGTGGCATCCTTGAGAATGGTACACATAATCAAATTCAAAAAGTAAGAGCCGAGTATTGGAGAGAGTATAAAAGAAAGTGGAGAAATGCTAAGCGCAAATCAGAGAAAGAAATTACTATTTCATTTACCCAGGATGAATTCAAAGAAATAAGCAATGAATCTAAGCGACATAAACTTTCTCGTACTCAATTTATTAAGAAAGCATGTTTTGCATATATTAACAAGATTTTCATTGTGCCCGATTCAAAAGAAGTAAAAAGAATTGCTCAACAATTATCAATGACATACAACTCAATTCAGGGATTAATAGAAGAAAATAGTATTGAATTCAAATCAGGTAGATCAATTTTGGAAGCCATTATTAAATTGGAACGAGAAATACTACCGGTATTAAATAATCCCAAGTCTTTAGAAGCATTAATTAAAGAGCATTTTTTGAAAAATCCGAATAATAAAAACGTATTGATTGAACACATTAATTCAATATGATTCTAAAGAATCTCACAAGAAGATCAAATACCGGCCAATTAGTAAATTATCTTTTCAAACAGGAAAAAGATGCCAAGCAAAAACCCATTCTAAAACATAATTTAAGAAGTCGGACAACTAAAGGTTGGACAAAAGAGTTGGACAAGAATTTTGAATTAAGAATGCATAGGCGAAAAGATAATATCCGGCTTCATCATACCATTATCTCCTTTTCAAACAAGGATAAAAAGCAAATCAATCAGGATTTATTAAAGGACATAACAAAAAAATATATTGAGCTAAGAGGTAAGGATAACATCTATTTGGCTTCATCCCATCATGACAAAGAGCATATTCATCTTCATATAGTTATGTCCTCTACCAAATTAATCACCGGTGAATCCAATAGAATTTCAAGGCAGGAATTCAGAGAATTGAAACTCGCTTTGGACGAGTATCAAAAAGTAAAATATCCTGAACTTGTAAATAGCCTGCCTGCTCATGGGAAATCACAAAAACTCCAGCTTACAGATCCGGAGCAGAAGCTCCAGGATCGTGAAGGAAAATTATCACAAAAGCAAGAGCTTTTGGAAACTGTTCAGACAGTTTATAGTCGATCAAAATCGCTTGATAATTTTCTTTCTGAGCTCAAATCCGCGGGGTATAATTCGTATAGTAGAGGTGGTAAAGTTTATGGTGTTGAGGATGAGTCTGGACGGCATTATCGTTTTAAAACCCTCGGATATGACCTCAATAAGCTGGAGGAATTAGACCGGCAAGCTCAAGAAGAAGCGAGGCAACTTCAAGAGCTTGCTAGTCTCAGGGATTCCAAAAGTCAGGATAAAGAACAAGAGGATCAGTTTGAAAGAGAAATTGAAGATGAACGAAAGAATGAAGCAAAAGATGCGGAATCCAACGATTCAGAAGGTGAAAATGACGATCTAGATACAGACGATTCGGACGATGTTGATTTTCGAGATGATTAACTCAGGATGCTGATTTGTATAAGTTGCAAGATTGCATTTCGCCATGGCGATATGAATATCTGCCCTATGGCGAAATGCAATCTTGGTGGGAGACCCACACCCCTATTTGCATTTACGCACAAATAAAAATAATTTATGGCAAAAAATATAACTAGTTAATATTCTGATAATTATATATTTTACATTTAAAATTTATTAACTTTATAGAAATTTAACTACATATTATATAGTATATTGCCAATATTTTGATCCATTGGTACTTAATTTGCGTTATTGTTCAATAAATAGTAAAATTAAAATGGGTAATCCTGTAAAAATTACTCCCGATCGAATTAAATCTGCTATTGTAGAAATAAAATATACTTCAAAATTGCCATTCGAGGTAATAATTGGCTTATTTTATAAAATTTTAGATGATACATATCATTATACAAATCGTCCTATACAACATATTAAAGTTGAGGAAGGTCCAGAAATTCCTCTTGGGATTCAACATATTTTTTACAACAATAAAATTCACTTGCATTTACAGCCAGGTTCACTTGTATTTAACGGGATTCAAAAAGATGCGAATTCTAACATTTATAATTATATAGGATGGGATAATTATATGCCTGAAATTTTAAAACTACTCAATGAAATAAAAGATCAAGACATCCTTGAAAACTATTTAAGAATAGGAATTCGTTACAATAGCGAATATCCTAAAATTGATATTAGATCTTCTACCAAGTTTAATTTTACTTTTGGATTCCCTGAAATTATTTCAAATAAATTTAGTTTTTCATCTGAATTCATACATAACGAGCATAGAGTTATACTTCAATTATTAAATAAAAATAACACATCTGATCCAAATAACATTAAAGCAACATCAGTAATTGATATTGATATTATTAAAGAGAATTTAAATATTAATAAAAATGATTTCGAACAATTAATTCCAATTATTACTAAGGCACATGACCTTAAAAAGGAAATTTTTTTCAAATTATTACAACCAGATTTTTTTAACAGTTTAAATCCAACATATTAATGCCGTTCGTACAAACACCGTTAATCGAAAATAATTTTAATATTAGATTTAATGATTCTGCTATTGAATCACAATATTATTGTAAAACCATATTTGTCCAAAACGATAATTTAAATAATAGTTTGAATTTATCAGATATATTGGATAATGAAACTTATGTTCAACTATTAAATAAAGCGGAAGAGGAGATGGTGTTAAGTAGTAAATATTATAATCTTAATAATGATAAAAAAATTCTAAATAATATATTTATAAACATTTTACCTGGTATATTTAGTCTCAATCCAGACAGTATAAGCGCCGAATTAACTTATAATAGAAGTATAATTTTCACGATCTTAGTTCAGAATATAATATATTATGTTGAATCATTTTTTGAATTTCAAGAAATGGATGATGAAAGCATTTATAGCAAATTCGATAAAAATAGTGGTGTAAAAAGCTATATGGGTTCGATTAAGCAAGTTATAGATCATCTAACATCTGAAATTAATTTTAAATCATTACATACCAGAGAATTGGGGGTAAATGTTTGAACAGCATCTATATCCTAAAATATTATTGCCTGGTGAAAACAAATGTATCTTCTGTTGTAGCTTAGATGAGTATCACTTAATTCGGTTTTCTCCTCCTGACGTTAAGTTAACAGATGATGTATCCGGGCACTTGACCGATAAAGCAATCGGAGAACCTAGTTCAACACATATGCCGGATCTATCAACCTCGCTTTTCGGTATTTATGATACAGAACATACAAAAATTGAAATATTAAAAACAGAATTAACGGAGTATTGTGAACCTAATTATCAAGCTACTATTCCAATTTATTCAAATGATTTTATTTTTGATACTAATCGAGGTTTCTGGTTTGTAAGAATAGGTGAAATTAAAGGAAAAAAAATTGAATGCACTCATAGAGATGAAACAATCGAAGCAATTTGCATTATTGAACACACGCCAACTAAATGCAATTTCTGGCATTTCTCAGTAAGGTGGTATGTAACAGGCTTAAATGATAATTGGCATAATTTAGAAGTTAGAGGCAATAATTGGTGGAGAAAACTTGCACACTCTGCAAGGATATTTATTAAAGGATTTGGAATAACTAATGAACCGGAAAAAGTTGCAATTGAAATAAATTGCTATAATACTTCTGGATTAATCAATCACTAAAATTAATAACTGAATTTAAGGCTTCATCTGTATCTTGGTTTATAAAATTAGATTGATATCCAATTGTAGTAAGAATAGATGTATGTCTATAAAGCTTTTGAAGCATTTGAATTGAAATTCTATCACCAGATAGATTTCCAAAGGTATGTCGAGCAATATGCATAGTTAGCTTTTTATCAATTTCCAGTTTTAAAGCAAGCTTCTGCAATGCTTCATTGATTGTTTTAGTTGCATTTGAAATTTTCTTTTGAACTTCAAATAAGTCAGAATGATTGTACACCCTATCAAGGTCCGAGAAAACAAACCCAGTTTTGATCTTGGAAGTGGACTTATAATTTGCCAAGATTGAAGTAGCTTTTTCCGGAATTTTCAAAGAACCACTTTTTGCATTTTTACCCATAGTATAACTAAGCCTTCCATCATCAATATCTGACCATTTCAGACGAAGTAAATCCGATATTCGTATTCCGGCAAAATAAAAAGATAATAACCATAGATTGCGAGCATGATTTAATGAAGATTCAGGTGATAGTTTAGCATCTTCGAGTTTTTTAACTTCTTCAATAGTAAGACTAACCTTTTGAGATTCCGGAAATTTAATCCGTATTTTATCTTTACCGAACGGATAAAACTTACTCTCTACAAGGTTATCTTTAATGGCTTGGCTGAATATTGTTCTAATTACCACTAAATGGTTAATAATTGTTCGATCTGTTATTTCTCTAGTGCCCTTAAGATAGGCTTTGAATTTATTGAGCAAAGGAACAGTTATGTCTTGAAATGAGATATCTTCACCTTCCAAAAATTCTATAAATCTTTTTATTCTTGGTTTGTCAGCAGAATATCGATTGTATTTACCGCTTTGTTTTAAGCCGTTTAAATAAATTTCAGCTTGTCCAATAAACTTTGAGGAGCCTTTTGATTTTATATTGCGCTGGATTGCTTTTGCAGTTGCACTGGATTTCTGAGTTTCTATTTCCAAAAATTTCTTATTCGCTTCAGTCAATCTTTTTAAAAGGAAGATGTTTAATTCATGGTGATTAGGATGAGTTTTTTTCACTTTCTGCTTGACCTGATCCCAATCATTTGGATCTAAATATTGCCCCAAATGAATTACAGATTTCTTTCTGTCCTTAATTATTTGAATGCAGAGCGGTAGCTTTGATTCCTTGTTGGGTTTATTAACTCGTTGGATGATTTTAATAGATGCCATAACGATGGTATTTATCTCGGGTCGAACAAAGGTCGAACATTTTATGGACTTATTTGATATTTAGAGCATTAATTAATTTTATAAATACCTATATATCAATCATATAAATTCAAATCGAACCATATGAATACAATAAAGAAAGGACTTAAAATCCTGTGGGCAGTAATGTCCGTGCGGGTTCAAGTCCCGCCCCGGGTACTAGGTTCGGAGAAATCCGGACCTTTTTTATTTTACTCGGGTCTAACATAGGTCGAAGAAATTACTCCCTGGAACATTCAATAGATCAAACTACTCTCATTACGAATACTAAGCTTTTTGATTTCTTAAATACCAGCTATATTAGTTGCTACAAATTCCCAGATTCTTGCAACTTATTTTTAAAAAATCATTCTCAACCTTCAATTAGACGATGGGAGCATAAAGCTTCTCGATTTCTACATTCTCTGTATGATCAGAAGTTGATTTTTCCTTTTCAAAAACAGATCCAAGATTCTTTAGACATTCTGTTTTCCATTTGGAAATCAGAATCCAATTCCTAAAAAAATATTAATCCTTACAATCAGAAATCGCCTTTAGTTTGCCCAATTTTCTCATCGAAATCTTGATGGTTCTCCAATCAGGTTTATGAGGCACTGCGATGGTATTACTTGTGCTGCTGACCACCTCTGCAGATTCGCGTTGAATATTTATTTTGGAGGCGGGCGATGTACAGCTCAATCCACTTTTGTTGGTCTTGAGGGTGGCAAAATTTAATATTTTATCATAGAATATTCCGAAGTAATCTTTACCCGATGTCAAATCGATCATTTGTTCGTAGGCAGTAGTTGGAATTAAATTATTCCATTTCATTTCTCCGTCTGAACCAATTCCTGCTGCCAGGATTCCACCGGTAAAACCATAGGCATCAGCCATGATTACCAGACCTTCTTTTGCATCCCATGAAGCAGATTTAATGTCGAGTTGATGATCGGTCTGATAAGTGTACGACCAAAATACCTTACCCTCCAGATCTGATTTAATAATCAATAAGTCTTTTCGGTGGGCAAGATTCTGTGCGGAACCCATAAAATACAATTCGCCCTGGTCTGATTGTATTACCTTATGGATGTTGATTTCTGCAAACTTAGCCCTGTCTGCATGAAAATGATATTGTCCGGTGAGCAAACCTTTTGTTGAAATTCGCAACACGGGCAGCATGAAATATTTCTTCCTGGTCTCTGCATCGATGTAGGCTCCTTTTTGTAAATAATGGATCAGAAAATCTCCGTTGCTTAATGGGAGAAGTTCTGTCATGTCATCCACCAGGCTGATCATTTTAGTCCATTGAATGTTGCCGGACGGATTTATCAAAGTGATAAATCCATCATAAGGCGAAACAGTCGGATTGCGATGCATCATTAAAATATTTCCGGCTGTATCTGTACACATGGATGGTTCTTCAATTCCTTTTAACGAATCGGAAACCAAAGACCACATCGGTTCCATTCCTTTGCCATAACAAGATATCACCGCTTGCTTTTCTTTAAATCCATATCCTGAAAAAACCAGACTACTTCCGGACATAGCCACTTTTTCCCACCTGAAATCATGCATACCATCACCCATTGCATAGGCCTCAAAGTTCTCACTCCCGAATTTTCCAAAAGCCACGAACCCATCTTTCTGGGTGCCACCGGATGAACGCTCCGCATATTTTCCACTCTCGCCACACATCACAAACCGATCATCTCCCAAACCTGTTGCATCGCAAGTGATACCCTTGTTGTCAAGGTGGTTCGCATTTTGCCCACCGGAGTTACTGGCACACGAACTCATAAACACTCCTAAAAAAATAATTCGTGTTAACACCGCATATTTCCAATTCACCTTTTTCAATTTTAATTTTCTTCAAAATAATATTAAGATATTGCTCGCAAGATATGCTACCACAATCAGAGATCTCTCACACAACTATCATTTATTAATTTTCAAATTCTCTAATTCTCTAATTTCCTAATTCCCTCATTCTCTAACTCTCTAACTCTCTAATTCTCTCGTTAGCCGCTTTCGCGGTTCCTTCACTTATCGTGCTGTCGCACGATACTCTGCTTAACGCAGAGAGCGTTCAGTCATCTCAAATTTCCCAATTTCTCCTACCTCACCACACTCACATCTCCCGCCAGGGTCACTGTCGTTCCATCTATCCTCGTTGCTTTTACATAATACACAAATACACCCTGGTTCACTGGCTCGCCACGGAAGTTGCCGTCCCAGCCCGCCTGCAGATCATTCACCATAAAATTGCCGGATAGAAATACCAGGTTGCCCCATCGGTCATAGATTCTGAATTCGTCTACTTGCTTGATGGAATGATTTCCAAACACCGTGACAAAATCATTTTGCTGATCTCCATTCGGAGAAAAAACATTGGGCACCCAAATTTGCGTATTGTTGTCCACCCGGATCTGAACAATGGCTGTACTGGTGCATCCCAGACGATCGGTAACGGTGAGTGTATAATTTTTTGATCGCAGAATATTCACTTCAGGATTCAAACAATCACTGCAACTCAAACCATCCGACGGAGACCAAAGTATCGTGACCGGATTGAAGTTCAACAAAGGTTTTAGAATTATTTTATCACCCAGCGTGATGTCAATTTTATTTTCAAGCTCTGTTTCCAATTCGATTGGAACAATCAAACTGAAATACTGAGTGTCGATGCAATTCAATGAATCCTTGATCAAAACTTTGTAATCACCCGGAGGCAATTTGCTGACTGAATTCAATTTTCCAAAATTCCTGCCGTCATCAAAACTGAATAAAAATTCAGGAATTCCTCTGATTGCCTGTGCGCTTGCTCCGCCAAATTGTTCATCATAACAACGAATCGAATCTACCGTAAGTGCAGCAGTTACTAGATCTACAATTAAGCGGGTATTGATCACACTGTCACAACCATTGATGGTACTCAGGGTATCCACAAATACTCCTGCCTGATCATATTTTTTGGATCCAACCTGAATGAACTGTCCTTCACAAATCATGCGCGGATTTTGCAAAGCAAATATAGGATGCACCGTTAACGAAGTTCTGATGATACTGTCGCATCCATTTAAAGTCTGAAGCGTATCCAAATAACTTCCGGCATTGGAATAAAATTTATTTCCTACTTGAACACTTTCGCGATCACAGATCACCGGTTGGAAATTCATGTCATAGACCGGATTAACCTGTAAGGAAGTTCGAATGATGCTGTCGCAATTAAAAATACTTTTCAGAGTATCCAAATAATTTCCGGTGTTCCCGTAAAATTTATTGCCCACCTGTATGCTTTCTCCTGCACAGATAATTTGGTTGTTGACCTGATCAAATACAGGTCTTACTATCAATGAAGTATTGACAATGCTGTCACATCCGGAAACGGTGGATAAAGTGTCGGTATAATTTCCTGTTGCGGTATATTGCTTATTACCCACCTGAACAAAAGCACCTTCGCAGATTTGTTTGTTGTTGGAAAAAATGTAAACCGGCCAAACTTGCAAATCGGTATATATGATGCTGTCACAACAATATCGATTGCTAAAGACGTCTTTGTAACGTCCCGATTTGGTATACACATTATTGCCTACCTGATGACTTGCTCCGTCACAAATATTTACTTTTTGCGTATCGTTTTGCACCTGTGTTAAATCAATAATCTCAAAAGTCAGAGTATCTGAAACACATCCAAATTCATCCCTGGCATTTGCCTGGTGTAATCCAATCGACAACCCACTGAACAAACCATCTCCTGTCCACCGGTCACCATCCATAGAATAGTAATAGAGCGGATAAGAACCTGTTGCAAGGAGGTTTACAAAAGGCGTTGGATTGCAACAAGATTTATCCAACTGCGCAGAATCCATTTTAAGTGTAATCACATGTTGGTAATCTCCTATCATCAATTGCCGACTTACCATGCAATTGCGCTGATCACGGATGGTGATGGTATAACTACCCGGATCCAAAGGATCAAATATTCCCTGACTCAGCCAATTGCCATTGTTGTTCAACTCATATTGATAAGGTGGAATTCCACCCAGTCCAATGATTACAATACGTCCTGAATCTTTACAACTTCTTGCACGAACCAACAACACGCTGTCTCTCAGATCAGGAATGGAAGGAGGTAATTTTTGAACAAATGGCCGGATGCACTGACCAATTTTTGAGTATACAGTGATCAGGGAAGATGGATTGTATTTGTAAATGGTGTCGCGGGAAAAATTAATTCCATCCCTTGAATATAATGTAATGCTGTCTGCTGCACCGGTATGAATACTCAGTATGGTAACAGACTTTGCATTGCAGGAATCTTCCAGACTCAGACTTACATTGAGCTCAGGATCCAGCACTGTAATGCTAAAAGTATCAAATACTTTCATATTGCATCTGTCTCCCAATTCTACAAAATAAGTTGTGGTGCTGTCCGGCGTGATAATGGGATTAAAAGTTGTCGGATTGTTGATGTCGTTGGAAGGTTTCCAGGAGTAGGTCGCGAATTTGGAAGGTACGGATACCTGAATGGATTCTCCTTTGCAAATGACGTAATCATCCAGGGCTGCAATTTCACTTACATAATCCAGACAAAACTGCTGCACATTAATCGCTCCTCCTGTTGCAGCAGTAAAACCAAAATAGACAAGTGGATCCGCTCTAAAAATAGTCTCAATGATGTCTCCGCGGTATTCCAATCTCAATTGACAATCTACATAAATCTGAAACAAATTTGACTGCGGAGTCCACTTCACCCTGCAATTATGAAATTTGCAATCTTCCGCATTGGCAAGATTGGGAAGAATTCCTACAGGTCCAGCCAACTGATCCGGTGAGGCATGGCTCACATTTCCATTCCTCATCAGAGACATATGATCATATACCGGATCATTGAAATTTCCATTTTCCCAAGTGTCAAATTCAATTGCCAAACTGGGTCTGATTCCCTGATAGCCAAGACCACCGCCTGAAACGCCAATGGAGGTGGAGATTGGTTGAAGGACAAAAGCTATCCCATCAGCACCTGCTCCATCGATGCAACCCAGATTAAGCTGAAAGTATATGTCAAACGGTCGTCTCAAATCTATTTTATCTTCATACCACACACTGCCGGTTTCAAAATTTTTTTCTTCCGTAAGCAGATAACAATCATTTCCCAGGTAGGTAGCATCCTGGTTGAGTACAAACTTTTTATTTTTTGAACTTTTGCAACTGTCAGGTATTTCAAAACTGCTTATTAGTGTACAATTCCTTTCATCCGTAATGGTGGCATTGTAATTTCCGGGTACCAGTAACTGGAACATACTATCCGTCTGGATGTACGTTTTGTTGCTGATCAGATAACGATAAGGAGGCTTTCCTCCTTCCACTCTGATGCCGGCAGTTCCATCACTGATACAATGAGCGGGCGTCACATCAATGCCAATTAATTTAAGTGGACGCGCGATTTCCACGTTTAAAGAAATGCTGTCATTTGACAAATCGAAATCCACGCCATTGTTAGGATTTGACAATAAAAAAGAAACGGTATGCATGCCCTCCGGTACGGATAAACAATTAAAAGAAATATTCTGAGTTTGTCCTGCAATCAGATTACCTGTCCACTTATTTGTTACCACCAGATTACCATCCAAATAAAACTGAATATCCATTTGGGTGATCGTACTGATGCCTTCATTTTTAGCGACTATGATCGGGCATAAACTATCACCGCATAGATCAGCCAAAAAACGGATATCTTTTGCAACCACATCAAGATTGCCAACAGGCTGACATCCGCGTGAACTGATAAGATAGTTCCTCCGAGTTTCAAGAGTAGCCACCATCCTGGTCTTTTGTCCTTGACTGAAATGCACCGGTTGGCAAGAAGAATAATCCATGTAATTCGTATTGTCATCAGGAAGATCCGGTGCATCGGTATTGCAGGAATTTGTATTGCAAGGGGCAAAAGAAGCGGAATTGTCCGGAGGAGTATCACAGACCCTGTCCCCGTCCAGCAGGCAGTTGTTGTTTACACATCCTCCATTAAAAGTATGGTCCAGTCCAAAGTAATGTCCCATTTCATGCGCAGTGACGGTCGTACCACCTACAGAAGTCCAATACCTGGCCTCTTGCATAATCCCATCCACCGTACAAGGCGCCCCCGGAAAATAAGCGAAGCCCGCAAGACCACAACCAAAATTGGCATTGAACAGATCTGTCACCAACCAGATGTTGACGTACTGACGGCAATCCCATGAAACCAGACTTTTGATGGCCGCATCGCTGTTGGCATTGGTACCCGGACTGCACATCGGATCGTTGACCAGATCGCTAAACGTGCGGGTGATGCCATTGGTAGGCTTTCCGGCAGGATCTCTTCTGGCCAGACAAAAACGGATTTCTACATCGACCCCTGTATTGGTTTTGAATGGTCCTTCATTGGAAAAGGATTGATTCAACAAATCAAGTCCATTCTCCACTTGCTGGTTAGTGAGATTATTTCCTTGACCTATGGGTGTCCCGGGAGGTACCACCAGATGAATGACCACTGGAATCGTATAAATGACTTTTGAAAAATTGGATTTAGGACCGTTTTGATTCAATTGCAAGGTATATTCATAAATATCGCGTTCCATTTCCAGGAAGGCGTTTTTGTATTCAGGATTGGTATTCAATAAATTTCGATGAAACTCTTCATGCGCACAAAAGGGGGCAACACCTTGACCGATTACGATCTGACAAAGTGATAAAAAGCCAATGAAAACAATGTATTTTTTCATGCTAGGAAGACCAGGTTATGGACTTAAAGACTTCATGAGCCCCTTTAAAATGAAATGATCCCTCAATATTATGCCAAATTAAGGATTAACTGTCAACTGATGAACGAAGTTTATTCCTCCAAATTCTTAAAATTCGCAACAAATCACAAAAATTCCCGTTTTTTCTACTCAGTAACTGATAACGAAGTTGTTTTTAAGGTATTTAGTCTTGTATTTGGTTAAATCAGGGTTAAAAAAGTTCCTATAAAACCAATCTCAAAATCATTTATTGTAGTTTTGTCTTTGTAAATTATTGATCCACCATAACTTTTAAAAATGCTTCAATCTCTTTTCTCAAAATCTTCTGTTCTGATGCTGGCAATTGTAATTTCTGCCAATCTTATTTCATGTGCCCAGACTCCGGCCAAAGATGCCAACAATGGCTATAAAGCAGAGCAAGAAGGATGGTTAGTCAATCTCGATGAAGCCTATGCACTATCCAAGAAAACCAATAAGCCGATCATGGCTAATTTCACTGGTTCAGACTGGTGCGGCTGGTGTAAGCGTTTGTCCGCAGCGGTCTTTGTTAAAGATGATTTCAAAGCATGGGCAAAGAAAAATGTAATCCTTCTGGAGTTGGATTTCCCTAGAGGTAAAGCCATCCCGGATGCCATCAGAACCCAAAATGCCAATCTTCAGCAAGCTTTTCAAGTTTCTGGATATCCAACTATCTGGGTTTTTGACCTGGAGAAAGATAAGAAAACCAATCAATACCAGATTAATGCGCTTGGCAAAACAGGTTATACCGCCACTGTTCAGGAATTCACTTCCGGTGTAGACCAGATGATCGCCAAGAGAGCCGCTAAGTAATTGATCCGAGTTACCGGAGGTAATTTCGGTATGATTTTATTATAATTAGTTTCATGCGCCAGGGTGAATAGAGCTTTACTTAGTTATTTTTATGAAGCCAACTCACTCAGTCCAATTTTACCGGCGAACTTTATGGAATGCAGGAATTGGTTTCTTAAATACTTGTTGCAAGATTTACCATACTGTTGAAAGCCTCGGCCATTCAATTTAAAATGTGAGCTTGTAAAAAAGGACCATCATTTGTATCAAACCCGAAGTGCAATAATTAATTTACCTTGAAAAGAATCTTTCTTTTATTATGGGGTCTTGCAATGTCAACCATGCTGTTGTCACAAAACTCCCCTACAACAAAGGAACGAGAGGTACAGCAAACGGTCATTAATTTTTTTGAAGCGATTTCAAACAGGGATTCAACAACCCTGAAGAAATACATGACTGCAGACATCGAGTTACTGGAATATGGGAGTTTATGGAATGCAGACACCCTGATTAAAAAAGCGATAAAATCAAATACCTCGAGTGATTTTATAAGGAAAAATACTTTTGACTTTCTCAGCACTCATGTTCATAAAAAAACCGCCTGGCTTACCTACCATCTCTACTCAGACATAACAAAAGAACGTAAACAATCTTCTGTGCATTGGTTGGAGACCGTTGTGCTGATAAAAGAAAAGCAGAGTTGGAAAATCAAACTCTTACACTCCACATTGATTTCCCGTACTTAAATTAGAGTGCATTGTAAATAAAACATTACAGTCGGACACCAATTCCACCCAAAAAACATATATCACCTATTGGCCAACAATAAAAAATCGATTGGCATAATAACAGTAAGATTAATTGAAAAGATCCGAAACTAACGAAAAGTTCTATTGAATTAAGTTTAAACACTTCTTTACCGAATCAGGAATACTAAATTTGCTGTTGACACTTTCCCAATTTTTTATTACCAACACTCTGTTATCAAAATCCGGATCCATGCATAATTTTTCTAAATCTATTTCAACTAAACTGAATTTTAATTCATTTAGATGCTTACAGATCATTGCATAGGCGAGCCAATTGCTTTGCATGGATAGTTTGGATAATTTCTGAATCCAATTATTGGCCAATTTATTTTGCTGCAGCATAAACAAATTTGAAATGTACTTTCCCATCAATTCCATGTTTTGCGAATCAGTTTTCAACGCCTTCACATAATATTCATCTGCACGTTTATATTCATTCAAACCATATTGGAAGACATCCGCTAAAACTTTAAAGTTGGGATATCTGGAAGCCTGGTGAAGTAAAACACAGGTATCAAAATAGAGCTTTGCCTCCTGTCGGTGATTCAAAAACAGGTAACACCAACCCATTTCTTGGTAATACTTAGGGTGACTTCCATTTAAGCTTAATCCCTTTTGATAATTAAAAAGCGCCGTTAAATATTCTCCCTTTTTAAAAAGCATCTTACCCTTTAAAAAATATGCTTCTGCACATTTTGGCTTTTCCTTAATGATTAATTCCAAATATTTCTCCGCTGTGGCATAGTCCCTCAATTGGATAGATAGTTTTGCGATTCCCAAATATGGAACATAAGCTCTTGCCGGAAATTTGAGTGCTGAAGTTTCCCAGTGCTTAATGGCCAAATCCGGTTTTCCCATTTCAAAATAGACCTGCGCCATGTTGTTGTAGGTAGAGGAAAAATTGCTGTCAATTAACATCATCTTGTCAAAGTAAAATTTGCATTGATCATAACGTTTTAATAATCCGTGCACATAAATGAGATTAACGTGTGGTGATTTAAAAGTTGGATTCAACAGAATGGCTTTCTCGAAAAGCGAAACGGATTCCTTCATCAATGCAACATTACCGGTCTCTTCTCCCAGATCTGAAAAAGCAATTCCAATGACATTAAAAGCTGCAGAAGAATTGGGAACAAGGCTTAAATATTTTTTAAAATAAATCAACGCACTGTCCGGTAGCGCCATCGATTGAAAAATGATTCCAATGGTAAAATAAACATAAACAGCGTTTGGCTCCAGGACTCTGGACTTATCTAGAAGTTGTAAGGCATTCTGCATTCTACTTTTATCTGCCGGAGTATAATTATTCATATCAACACCCATACTTTCAATCAAGGCGCTTACGTAAAATCGTCTAGCCAGAATGGAGGAATACATGTAATGGGTCTCTTCCAGCAGCAACAAACAAGAATCCAATTGACGGGCAGCAGATAAAATTTTTGCCGGTTTGGTATTCGGAGAAAAACCTTTCCAAAGAGGTGCTATTAAACTGTCAAAGGTTTGAGTCAATTGTGCGGCCAGATTCCTTCTTATCAAAAAACGAAACTGGTGATCGGGGTAAAGGTTATTGAATTCCCAATAATCTCGCATTGCGTTTTCTCCAACGGGATCAATGAGCTTGCCGGAAAGCAAATGATTATTAAAATTTTTATAAATCATTTTTCCACGCTCATCTAAATCATTCAAATAGATTTCTTCATCACCTTTAATATTAACAATCTTGAAATTAGGATACTCTTTTATTCTTAAGTGATCCAGAGAATCTTTAAATTTTGGATTTACCAGGGTCAACTTTTTATCCCATTTACCAATGATAACCGGAGTCTGTTTGTATTCACTTGCCAAAAAAACTTTTTCCTCCAGGTATCTTTTTAATTCATACAATGAAATGACTTCATCCTGGTTTGATTCTGCAAAGCCCAGCAATCCTTCTTCCAAATAATACGAAAACAATCCGCGACCTTCTCCCCAACTCAAACCTTCCAGAGAAAGTTGATTGGCATCACAAGACAACAACACGGTTGAAATTCGTGACAAAGTATTTTTCAAAGCATAAGAAGTATGTTTGCTTCCTTCCATTCCCCCCGCCAATTTTCCGGAGTGGCAGGCATCAATGATGTAAGTTATATCCACCCCTTTTGTAGTCAACTTTTCAAAATAATCGGAAAGCCTGTTAATCTGGATTACATCATGAATCATTTCGAAATAGTTTTCCTTCGGACTGTCGTACAACAGCAACAAACCATTTTCAGATTGACTCCTGTCTTCAATGTCGCCATGGCCTGCAAAGAAAAAATAAACCCTGTCACCACTGACAGCATTTTGCAATACACTGGAAATGGCATCCCCTATTCTAAACTTAGTAGCCTCTTCATTTAAAAATATAGAGATATTCTGCGAGTCAACACGTTGATGATGTACATTCATCAAATAAGTTCGAAAGGCAATTGCATCTCTGTCTGAATAATTCAGCTGCGCAATATTTTTGTACTTGCTGATTCCAATAATGATTGCATAGGATTTTCCGGATACCGGAATCGGATTTTCTATCGGTATCACTCCTCTATCAGATTGGGCATCCCCAGAGGTGATGTAAAAAATAAAACAAATGCAAAATAATACGTACCTCATGGATGCAGGACAGGATTTAAAATCAAATGCTAAGTTAGAGGCTTTACAAGAATGGAAAAATAACTTTAGTTATATGAAACTTTAGAGAATAATCTAACCACCCAGTTAATTACCAAATCAAAAGAATATTAAAGATTACCCTTTAGTATAAATTTTATCCAATAAGAACCAAACCAAAAATTCCGGTATCCCTACATGGGATATCTTTTTAAACAGCTTTAACCAAAGTTTTGGCCTCTATTTATCTTATAAAATAAGGTTGGTCAGGAGTCAGTATTTTTTTACAATTTTGTAACCAAATCCCTGATTTTGGAAAACAAGAATATTGGTCACAGTCACCCTTTCAACATGATCGTCATTGTAGCTGCGCTGGGCTATTTTGTAGACATTTATGATTTAATCTTATTTGGTATTGTGAAGGACCCGAGTCTGAGAGATCTGGGCGTGGCCGATGGCGATATGTTCTCCGTAGGTTCCTATCTGCTGAATATGCAAATGATCGGAATGCTTCTGGGTGGGATCATCTGGGGGATCATGGGGGATAAAAAAGGGAGATTGTCCACTTTGTTCCTGACCATCCTGATGTACTCGCTGGCGAACATTGCCAATGGATTTGTGCAGACGGTGGAACAATATGCCTGGGTTCGGTTTATAGCAGGATTGGGATTGGCCGGCGAACTGGGAGTCGGAATTACCCTGGTATCAGAGGTCATGACCAAGGAAAGAAGAGGTATGGGTGCCAGTATTGTTTCAGGAATAGGAATCATTGGCGCGGTGCTGGGATTTTTAGTAGCAGACGCCTTCAACTGGCGAATTGCTTATTATGTGGGAGGAGGTTTGGGTCTCGCCCTCCTCGTGTTGAGAATCAGCGTGTATGAATCTGGTATGTTTCATCGGACCAAAGAAGAGAATGTAAAACGTGGGGACTTTTTATCCCTTTTTACCAGTAGAAAAAGATTTGTAAAATATCTTTTGTGCATTCTGGCCGGTATCCCGGTGTGGTATGCCATCAGCCAATTGGCTATTAATGCCTCAGCCTATGCCAAAACAGGTTTGGTGAATGGCACTATTGTAGGCGCACAGGCTGTAACGCTACACTACATTGGAGCCTCAGTTGGAAGCATATTGTTTGGCTACATCAGTGAGCGTTTTAGATCCCGCAAAAAAGCCCTGCTGCTTTCTGTTGCGCTCATGACTGCATGCATGCTGGCTTATTTCTTAAATACTCAGACAAGCCCCGGTATTTTTTATTCAGTCATTGGACTGATGGGAGTATCCATGGGGGGCTTGTGGTCGATCTTCATGGTATCCGCATCTGAACAATTCGGAACAAACTTAAGGGCGACTGTTACCACCACTGCTCCAAATTTTGTGCGCGGCACGACCGTACTTATCAGTATATGCGTTTCGACTTTGGTACCGTCTGTTGGATTGTTGTCTGCAGGATTTTATGTGGGCATTGTTTGTGTGGTGGTGTCGTTGGTAGCCATCTTGTACTCAACAGACACCTATGGTAAAGACCTGGATTATCATGAGCTGAGTTAAGTCAGTAAGCCATCAAATTTCTAACCGCTCTTAATTCATTCTTAAGTTTTCAGGAAGAAAATTGGATTGCAACTGATAAGAATTGAAGCAGATTTAAATGCAAAAACAATTTAAGGATAGTTAAAATAAATTGTGTGTCCAGCATGTAAAGGAGTTAATTTTCACTCAACAAGACAAGTACGCTCTTACAGGATTTATTAATCGCTTCCATTATCTAAATAAAACAAAATTTATCCAGCTTGTTATATTAATGCGATCGTGATGATCGCTAAGCACTTTTTAAAAAAATGTCAGCTATAATTTTATCCCAAAACCTACACCCCATGTAAAAATGCTTTGGTAAACATTCGTCTTGTTGAACACACTTTTATACTCCTTTCCCTGATTGGTTAGGGTAATTTTCTGTTCATTTAATGGTATAGAAGGTAGGTAACAATAATCTCCATTAAATTTAAAGAAAAATCTCTTTTTAATAGGTAGGTTCATTTCGATTCCTGAATTTAATCCAAACGAAAAATATGAACTCTTTTCGTCATACTTATTTTTTCCATAAGCCAGTCTTGGTCCTCCATAAATTACAAATAGCTGATCCCAAAAAATATACCCGGCCCTAAGGTTAAATAAGTTTGATTCCAGTTTATAAATTAGCCGATGCCCATAATCTTGTACGCCATCCACATATTGCACAGAATAAAGATTTTTAAATCCAGTGCTTAAAAGAGTATAATAAGAATACTGCACCCCTAAAAGAAAATTTTTCTTTAGGAAATAATCAAGACCAAATCCAACTGAAGGCCATGAAAAATCATCTGATGCAGAACCGGAACTCGAACTGTACTTGCCCCAGTTAAGATTTAAAGAAGCATCGAAAAAGTTGGGTCCTGCACTGGTGTTGTGGGAAGCTTTATAATTCCGTTGTTTGTGATCAAACCCCTGATCCTTTAGTATTTGATCTACATTGCTGTTATTCCTGGAGCCATAAAAATTTACATAAAACCTAAACTTGTGACTCCGATTATTTTTTTGTTTTGTTGGTAACTTATTGTCAATGAAGAGTCTACTTGAATCCATTTTGGTTTGTGAGTTACCCTGTTGGACCAAAGTCAAGAATGCTATAATTACCAGGGCGATTTTGATAGGAACCGAGATAGACATTTCTTTAGGTTTTTACAAATTTAATGTTAAAAATTTATAAAATCAAATGTAATTAAAATAAGACCATTACATATTAATATAATACTATATATGAAAATGCAATATCATAACGGTCCACTAGTACTCGGTTTTGTAAGTTAAGGTTGCAATTAATAAAGCCAGGATTTCCAGCTACCCACCTAATTTTATAAAAATTACTTACCCTACAGTGCTAACAAATGTTTTGATTGCCTAAAGTTTACCCAACATGGACATATAATCAACTGAAAAAATGAAACGCCACCAATGTCACGATTTAGTTTAGGAACCGCAGCCTCCGTGCTGCGGCGAGTACTGCTGAATGAATACGATTATTCATGCTAATGGAATTACCTTCAAACTCAGAATTACTTAAAAAAAAAAGCCATCAACATTGTTGATGGCTTTTTCAGTACCCCGTAGGGGAGTCGAACCCCTCTTACCAGAATGAAAATCTGAGGTCCTAACCGATAGACGAACGGGGCAGATTTCCAAAAAGAGAGGCAAAGATATGCTTTTATCAAAATTGTGGTAAACTTTTTGCAGGAAATTGAATTCTATAAGCATAAAAATTACTGAACCTTTTCCCAAATATGAAAAAAAGAATCGCAATTAATGGTTTCGGCCGCATAGGACGCCTGACTTACAGGGCATTAAGAAACCGTCCCGATGTAGAAGTGGTTGCTATAAATGACCTTACTGATAACCCCACCCTCGCCCATTTGCTTAAATACGATACCGCGCACAGGAAATTGAACGCCCACATCGTCGCGGGCGAAAATTACATCGAAGTTGATGGCTATAAAATACAGGCATTTGCTATCAAGGATCCGTTGGCGTTGCCCTGGAAAGATCTTGGGATTGATATAGTCCTGGAGTGTACAGGGATTTATCTGACGGCTGAAGCCGCCGGAGCTCATTTAAAAGCAGGTGCAAAAAGAGTTATTCTCTCTGCTCCTCCCAAGGATGATTCCATTCCAACTTTCGTTTTGGGTGTCAATGACCATGAACTCACCACTGAACACACCATTATTTCCAATGCATCCTGTACTACTAATTGTTTTGCACCCATCGTTAAAATTCTCAACGAAACCTGGGGATTGCAGTTTGCCAATATGAATACCATTCATGCTTATACCCAGGATCAAAGATTGCAGGATGCACCGCACAAAGACCTTAGAAGAGCCCGTGCTGCTGCACTCAATGTAATCCCAACCAGCACCGGCGCAAACAAGGCTGTTTCAGAAGTCTACCCTCCTATTAAGGGAAAACTTTTTGGCTCTTCCTACCGCGTCCCGGTGATCACGGGTTCTATGATCGAGGTGTTTTGCTCATTTGAAAAAAATACGACCGCTGATGAAATCAATCAGAAATTTAAAGAACTGGCTGAAGGTCCACTAAAAGGAATACTGGAATATACGACCGACCCATTGGTATCAAGCGACATCATCGGTAACAACCATTCTGCTATATTTGATTCAGAACTCACGGAATGCAAGGGCAATCTTGGGAAAATTGTGGCCTGGTACGACAATGAAAACGGTTACTCCAACCGGCTTGCAGATATGTGTGTAAAATTGGCAACCTTAATCTAACAAATTATGAAGGACTGGAATGTAGAAGGAAGAATCGTATTACTTCGGGTAGATTTTAATGTTCCAATCGATGCTCAGGGCAATATCACTGATGATACGCGGATCGTAAAATCATTGACTACCATAAATAATCTTTTAGATCGTAAGGCAAAATTGGTGGTGATGTCCCATTTGGGTCGACCACTGAAATCTCTGCTCCCGGATGGTCAATTGGATAAAATCAAATTTTCATTGGCACCTGTTGCCGGGAGATTGAGTGAATTATTGAATCAAAAAGTAATGTTTGCCACAGATTGTGGAGGAGCAGATACCAATACAAGACTAAGTGCACTCAAAGACGGCCAATTGCTGTTACTGGAAAACACCCGATTCTACAAACAGGAAGAAAAAGGAGACCCGATTTGGGCAGAGGAGCTGGCTAAAATGGGGGAGTATTTCCTCAACGATGCTTTCGGTGCTGCTCATCGAGAACACGCCACCACCGCCACCATTGCACGCTTTTTTGACAAAAACCACAAAGGTTTCGGATTGCTCATGGATGCGGAGCTTCAAAATGCTGCCAAAGTCATTGAGCATCCAAAAAGACCACTTACTGCAATCGTTGGAGGAGCAAAAGTCTCTGATAAAATTGAACTTATTTCCAACCTCATTGACAAATGTGACCATATTTTGATTGGGGGAGGTATGGCTTATACTTTTTTTGCAGCACAGGGATATCAGGTAGGAAATTCTATTTGCGAAACCGATAAGTTGGAACTGGCCAAGGAATTACTCGAAAAGGCCAAGGCAAAGTCAATCCAGTTGTTACTTCCATTGGATTCGATCGCCGCAGAATCTTTTAACAATGACGCCAGGAAATTGACTACACCCGACGTCAACATTCCGGATGGATATATGGGCCTGGACATAGGACCTGAAACGATCAAACTATTCAATAAAACCATTCTTGAATCCAGCACAATAATTTGGAATGGCCCAATGGGCGTTTTTGAAATGTCCAGTTTTGAAACCGGGACTCGAAACATTGCCATGACCGTTGCGGAGGCGACCAAAAAAGGTGCGTTTTCACTTATTGGAGGAGGTGATTCCGTCGCAGCCATCAACAAATATGGACTTGATGACGAGGTTAGTTTTGTCTCCACCGGAGGCGGAGCGATGTTGGAATTATTGGAAGGCAAAGTATTGCCGGGGGTTGCTGCGATCCTGCAGGAATAAGGCTTTTATTCAAAGTAAAGGTTTTATCACTGGATGATAATTTTAAATCATCACTTTATGCAGATGAATTTTGTGTCTCGTATTCTGTTTTGAGTAATGAAAATATTAGAGAATCAAATATCTGATCCTTCCAGTGATAATGTTGTCTCAAATAGCCCTCCTGCTTAAATCCGAATTTCTGTAAAATTTTTAATGAAGCTACATTTTCCGGACCGGTGCATGCTTCTATTCTGTTTAAATTCATTTTTTGAAATCCATATTCTAAAATTGGTTTGACAGCTTCTGTCATGAATCCTTTTCTCTTAGAATCTTCCGCATGCAAATGATATCCCAGTTCAGCTCTGAAATGAGCAGGATTCCAATTGTGAAATCCGGCACCACCGAGAATTTTATTTGAATTTTTTTCAATCAATTGAAAGTGTACCAAACTCCGATTGTGCATGGAATAACCTTGCTCAAATTTTTGCTTTTCCTTCCAAAATTCTTCATCTGAATGTAGACCCAGTTCTTCTTGTATTTTTTGTTTTGGGAAATTTTCAAAAATAAATCGGTAATCTTCCGGAGCCAGTTTTCTAAGAATTAAACGATCGGTAAAAATTTTTTCAAACTCCATCCAAAGCAATAATTTGTAAATAAAAAAAAATGAAAGGCTATTTTGAAAAATAATCAACGAATCAAGCTTACCGTTCCAACTTTTTTATCATTAATAACACCCGGACAACTTCTGATACTGGCCTGAATAAGATAGATGTAACTCTCCATCAGATCGTCATTCTTAGGAACCCAGGCCTCGCGGTAATTATTGGACTCATACATTTTATGACCCCAACGATTGTACACTAAAAATTTAAAAGAATTTATTTTACTTTCAAATTTAGGATCTATAACCGGCTTGAGATGATCGTTCAACTGATCTCCATTAGGAGTGATGGTATTGGGCATCTGAAAGATTTCATCTGCGGTAAGTTTGTCCAACACCAAAACAGTATCCACCACAGATTCACACACATTGCTCACCGTAACCGTGTACACTCCGGGACTGTCTATTTCAATTACCTTGGATCTAGCACCATTGTTCCAGAAATAATTATTTTCAATGTTCGCAATTGCCTCAAGTTTAAGACCGGCAATAAAACAGGTATCTTTGGTATAAACCTGATTTTGACTCAATGGTGCAATTTCCTTTACTAAAATGGAATCTGAGACTTGGCCGCATTCACTTTCTGCATTGATTACATACCATCCGGGTACACTTACCTCTATACTGAATGTATTGTTTCCATTGTTCCATTTAGGATTGTTAAGGCCGGAAGGATTTACAGCTATGGTCTGAGATCTGCCCTTACAGATGGATATTTCATCCGCCAAAAGGTTACTGTTTATTTCCTTTTGAACAACCTGAATACTGTCTCTGATGGGAGGGCAATCTTTTCTGACTTTAATTTCTACCCACACCAATGAATCTGTAGTTGTAATCTCAATACTGTCAGCTGTGCTCCCGTTGCTCCATAAAACTTGACGGCCAACGGCACCGGCAGCGATTCCGATCTTTTGGTTGCCACCTGGACAAATTTCCACTTTATCAGGCAACAGATTGGCTATTGGATTGATTAGACTGAGCACCACATCATCTACAATGGTGTAACAATAAATGGTGCTTCCGGATCTTTTCTTGCCCACAAAGAGCGTGTCTCCTTTTGACAAATCTGTAAACCTTCCTATCACCAGATGATCTTCCCCGCCACAGGCAATGTAGCGAAATTTATACTCCTTGTATTTGCCTGCCGGTAGAAAATCCTGATCCGGAGTGACCAACTGTGGTGTAAGTTGTCTCAATGGTCCGGCTTGTTGATAAATGGGCATCCCTTTTTGAAAGTAGAAACCGATTTCATCTGTAGAAAATTCAGAATCACCAGAAATGCCTAGAAAACAACTCAATTCGTATTCTGCACCGGCTAGAAGTGGTTCGTTCAATACATTTCCCAGATATTCAAATTTGCCAAAATTATAAAATCCCCCATGCCTTCTGCCGGTGTGAGGAGTCTCCTGTCGGATGTCTGAAGTTCCAAAAGTCACACCAAACCAATCCACAGGATTGTTTGAGCTATTGGTAAAATTAAATTCAACTCCGAAATTGCCAAATTGACCACAATTGTCGCATTTCTCAAATCCGGGATTGCTTACCAGATTTTGTGCGTTAATATATACTGTAATGAAAATAAGAAAGGACAAGGTAAAAATAATTCTCATATTATAATTAATATTAATATGTATAAGGTAAGTTGCTATGCAATGTTACTGAATATTTTGGTTTTGATGAGGGATTTCTATCTTTGGCAAATGAAAAATCCAAATCGTGGACAACTCGTTGAAGGCAAGGCTACACCGAGGGGAAAGTTTCCACACATCAGAAGAGCAGGCGATTTCCTTTTTGTGTCCGGTACCAGCAGCAGAAAACCCGACAACAGCTTTGCAGGCGCAGAGGCTGATGAATTTGGCACTACGAATCTGGACATCAAGGTACAAACGCTTGCAGTTATAGAAAACATCAGAGACATTCTGAAAAGTGAAAATGCCGATCTCAACGACCTAGTTGAAATTACCACTTTTTTAGTATCCATGAATGACTTTAAAGGATACAACGAAGTTTACAATTCATTCTTTTCCTACGATGGCCCCACCCGCACAACGGTGGCTGTCCATCAACTACCACATCCACATTTACTCATCGAAATCAAGGCAATTGCCTACAAACCTTTATGAGCAACGAAAAAAAATACACTTCCATACATTACGGATCCTATTTAGGATTGGATAAAATTTTAGGCGCTCAGCATCCCCGATCTAAAGAATTGGGAAAAGAGGCCCATGAAGAAATGTTCTTCATTATTATTCATCAGGTATATGAGTTATGGTTCAAGCAAATTCTGCATGAGACAGAATCCGTGATGAATTTATTTCGCACCAACAATGTGGATGAAAGAAACATCGATGTTGCCGTATCGCGTCTTGAAAGAGTAAACGAAATTCTCAAACTGCTCATCCAACAAATCAAGGTATTGGAAACCATGACGGCCATTGACTTTCTGGATTTCAGGTCTTACCTTTTTCCGGCTTCGGGTTTCCAGAGTTTCCAATTCAGAAAACTGGAAGTCATGTTAGGACTTAAAATTGAAAAGCGAATTAGCTATACACCTTACAAATATTACCATGAGTTTGACGAAGAGCAACAAAAGCAAATAGAGCATTTAGAAAGTGCGCAAAGTCTTTTTAATTTGATTGAGTCCTGGTTGGAGAGAACGCCATTTTTAAATGCTGAAAACTTCGAATTCAAAACCAAATATCAGCATGCCATCAGCAACATGTTACAAAGAGAGCGTGATGCCATTTCACAATCTGATTATTTGAATGAACATGAGAAGGCGATGAGGTTAAAAATGAATGGTGATACGGACACCTATTTTGCAAATATCTTCAACGAAGATTTTCACAATGCTCAAATGGCAGAAGGAAAAATCAGACTTTCTTTCAAAGCCACCATTGCTGCATTGCTCATCAAACTTTATGGCACCGAACCTATATTGCAACTTCCCTCAAGACTGATTGATGTCATTACTGAAATGGATGAATTGCTTACCAACTGGCGTTATCGACATGCCCAAATGGTCATGAGAATGCTGGGCAGAAAAACGGGAACAGGTGGATCCTCAGGTCATGAATATTTAATGGAAACAGTAAAAAAACATCAAATATTTATTGATTTTCACAACATATCCACCCTGCTGATTCCACGGTCCGAATTACCTGAATTGCCAAAAGACCTGAAAAGAAATCTTGGTTTCTATTACAACCATTCCTAAAATATTTGTTTTGAAAAAAATTGACATCCACACCCACATCATGCCTGAACACCTCCCTCCCTGGGCGGAAAAATTTGGTTACGGTGGTTTCGTAAAAATGGAGCACCATGCACCCTGTAGGGCTAAAATGATGATTGACAATAATTTTTTTCGGGAAGTACAAAGCAATTGTTGGGATGCATCCGCCAGATTACCCGATATGGATCAAGCAGGAATTCAACTTCAAGTACTCAGTACCATTCCGGTACTTTTTTCTTATTGGGCAAAACCTTCAGACACCTTTGATATCTCCCGATTTTTAAATGATCACATTGCGGATGTGGTCCGGCGGTACCCGGATCGTTTCATTGGTCTTGGCACATTGCCCATGCAAGATCCTGCATTGGCCATCAAAGAAATGGACAGGTGCGTTCACGAACTTGGTTTAGCAGGAATTGAAATCGGTTCACACATCAATGACTGGAATCTCAATGATACTGCCCTCTTGGAATTTTATGAGGCAGCAGAAGAAATGGACGCTTGCCTGTTTGTTCATCCCTGGGATATGGTAGGTAAGGAGAAAATGCCACGGTACTGGTTACCCTGGCTAGTAGGTATGCCGGCAGAAACCTCTCTTGCGATATGCAGTATGATTTTTGGTGGAATTTTTGAGAAATTCCCAAAATTAAGAGTTGCCTTCGCACATGGTGGAGGAGCATTCCCGGGTTCCTACGGAAGAATCAAACATGGTTATGAGGTAAGACCGGATTTGCTGGCCATTGACAATCCTCATCACCCTGACAAATATCTTGGTAAATTTTGGGTAGATTCATTGGTTCATGATGAGGATATGCTCATGAAGTTAATCAGTCTGTTTGGAATCGATAAAGTATCATTGGGTTCTGACTACCCATTTCCTTTAGGAGAGTTAAATCCTGGAAAACTTATTGCAGACTCTGGACTGAATCTGGATGAAAAATCCTGGCTGAATTATCGTGCCGCAGAAGCATGGCTGGGCGCTGCTGAAAACATGAGCGCTTATTGATTCAAATGTTGAGCACATTTTACTAAGCAGGCATTTTCCATCCCCATTTGTCTAATATTTCCTGTACAAATGCCATTTTTACGGGTTCCCTGTGTTTTTTTGAATACTCTGTATGATAATGATGTTTGCTTAAAAAGTTAACCTGGAGACGATCCCATTCCTCTTCATTTTTAATCACTTTATAGGCCATAAATTCTTTAAAAAGTGTATCTCCTATTTCATAAAATTTATTTGTTCCAACATAATCCAGGTCGGCATCACAAAGAATTTTTTCGAGTATTGATTGAGGTTTTTGTGGAATCTGGGTGGCCATGATCATTCCTTTTATTGCCATCAGTTCTTCTTTACCATAACCCCATTCAGGCAAATGCTTTTCAGCAAATTTAAATGATTCCGCTTCATGATCACTATATGTTTTGGCAATACCCACATCATGAATCAAAGCAGCAGTCCGAAGCAACCAGGCATCCTTACCTTTTATCTTCATCCGCTTGATATGTTGCTCACAGACTTCCATTACATGCAAGGTATGATGGACGCCATGGTAGGTCAGATTTTCCGGAAGCTCACGACTTAAGAAATCAAGAACAAATGCCTTTAGTTTTTTTATACTCTTCATGAACAACAAATGGTATTTTGTATATGGTAGTTAATTTCATCTTTGAGACCAAATTCTTGTAAACATAACCCTTTTGTGATTATCTAAAGAGAATTGAAGTCCGGTTCGCACAGGTAGTACTTTGCCTTATGCGGCAGCACACCACATTAATGTTTCTTTTTAAGTTTGACGATACCTCCAGAGACCTCCTTAATGCTGTTAATGTAAATAAAGGCCATGGGGTCGATTTCGTAAATAGCCTTTTTCAACCGGTGAATTTCCAATCTGGTTACAATGGTAACTACGATTTGAGTAGGATGACTGACGTCAAAACTACCCGGCAAATATCCCCGTTCGCCATGATATACTGAAATGGCTTTATGGTAATCGTTGACAATGCATGATTTGATCTCTTCAAATCTGGCACTGATAATGGTCAGCGCAGTGTACTCTTCAAAACCATCCACCACATAATCTGAGGTTTTCATGGCAGTGAAATAAGTCACCAGACTATACATGGCTGTTTCAATTCCAAAGAAAAAAGCCGCAGCCAGGATGATTGCAGAATTAATGAACATCACAACTTCGCTGGTGGTAAATCCTATCTTGCGGGTGGTGTAATCGGCAATTACCTCCATTCCATCTATCACACCCCCACCCTTAATTACAAATCCTACACCAAGCCCTATAAAAAAACCACCAAAAATAGCAATCAATACTTTGTCGTTGGTTATGGCCGGAATTTCAAGAAAATTCATGCATACTATTAATAAAATCACTGCCATGGAGGTCTGAATGGCAAAGGTTTTTCCAATTTTGCGATAGCCAATATAAATGAATGGAAGATTCAGAACCAATAGGATTACCCTGATGTCCAAATGAAATATCTCATGAAAAAGAATCGACAAGCCAATAACACCTCCATCAAGAAACCGGTTTGGAATCATAAATCCCTTGAAGGCTATAGTCGCCATGAACACCCCAAGAAAAATGAAAAACAAAGAATGCAAGGAAAATATCCTTCCCCAATCTATCTGATCTTCCAAGCGTATCCGATTCTTTTTCTGAGTCTTCATTCCACACAATATTAATTAATTTTTTCTATGCTTGCGAATTTTAAAAATTGAAGCTTGAATACCATTTCCTCTTTTTAAGATAGTCTATATTTTTTTCATTCAAATAGGCCTCTCTTTCAAAACAAATATTGAGATAAGCTTCATTTGCCTTCATCCCTTTAATTCGGTTGATCAGATAGGATCCAAGATAGATCAGATAAAAGAAAATCAGCAACAATTCCAACTGTTGACGCAAGTGAATCCGTTCGTGATTCAGTAAAACCAAATCATGTCCTGAGGATTTATCACCCAAAAAAATAAATGGCCATAAGGCCAATGCAATAGTTCCGCGAGTTGTAAAATATTTTATAAAAGCAGGCCAAATTAAAATCATAACGATTAGTAATCAGTGCGCTCAAATCTTTACTCTGCTGGAGTATTTTTCTTTGAATTTGTTTCATCTACCTTGTCCATGGCCTCTTGTGTCTTTTCCCAAAATTCACTAAAAAATGGTTTTATGGAAGCAAACACATGCTTTGATTGATCCGGCACTTTTTCAAGGATGGGATAGGTGATAGAACTTGATTTGGTCTCCGGGCTGATGACTTTGATCTGATTCAGAAACCAGATCAGTGAGCTAAAGATAATTAAAGTCATCAGTGCCGAACTAAGTCCACCTGCAAGCTGATTTATAAAATTTATGTGGGCGGTCTCAAGAATCTTCTCCAATCCATTGCCAATCATCCTGATTCCTAACAGCACCAAAATAAAAGTGGCTACAAAACCAAGAATGATGGTCATGCGAGGATCTATATCCAATATTTTTTCCAGTAAGGAAACCATCCAATAAGAAAACTTCAAGGTGACCAAAAGCCCTATAAAAATGGACAATATTCCAAAAACAGTCTTTATAATGCCCTTTGAGTACCCCAGATAAAAACTCCCCGCCAGTAAAATTCCACAAACAATGTCCAGTATCATGTTCATTAAATTTTTATAAACAACAAACATAAGCCCGCTTCTATAAATTCCTATGAATTGTACAATTTTTTAATTTGATCAGTCATTTTTTTGAGAACTTGGATAAATTGCCCATAATATCTTAGATTTGTAGGGCAAATGAATTCCTGGTATAAATCTATTTTAGCTGTTTTTGTGCTGGTCCTGGTGGATCTTTCCATGAATGGGCAGTCCAGTATTGGGGCTAAAAACAGAGATGTTGCATTGTTGCCAAAGTCATTTCTGATCGGAGAGTATGAACCCATTTATGAAAATCTACTTACCAATTATGATGTTTTGTTGATTACTCTGTGCAACAATGATCATGAAAAAGCATACCGGCTTTACACCAATTTACTCCTGGATATGCAGGATTATGCAAGACAAGTTAATTTCGACTTGAATGGCATAAAGTTGTGGTTGAACATATTTTTTAATGCCGATGGAACCCTTCAACACATTGTTTACTTTCCTAAACCAAATTCAAAGAATCTGTCTTACGATGAACTGACTGCCTTCTTCATAAACTTCTGTAAGATTTACCACCTCAAAGAACCCCTAAGTTCAAAGTGTTTACTGAATACAACAGCCTCTTTCCCTGTTTTCGGAAAAAGAACATGATGCCGTCATCTGCAAAATATTTACATGTTTCCTGGCTACTCTTGCTGATCATATTCTCCTGTACCGAATCTGAAGAAATTACTTTTACATCTTATTCTTCTCATACGAATGACGAACTTACCGGAATCTATTTTTGGAACTCCGGAGAGGGATTTGTGGTGGGTGGATCTACCTGGAACAGAGCCATTAGATTGTCTACAAATGACGGAGGGTTGACCTGGCAAAATGATTCCTTGTTTGACAAACAGATCTTTGGATTGGGATACAACAACCGCGGTAAAGTTTTTGGTCTGGGAATAGAATACATGGTTTATGAATTTTTACAACAATCCACCTCCAGACAAAGGATCGGAGATTACCGGTTTTTTAGAAGCCTGGACTTTGCTCAACCTGATCGTATCCTTGCGGTGGGCGGAGAATCATTTGGACTCGGGTATCTTGAAGAAATAAATGCACTCACCGGACAGACCAAGCAAATTCTAAAAATCGATCATGAACTGGATGCCATTCAGGCGGTGGATGAAAATCGTTGGGTAATTGCCGGCTATGGAGTGGTCTTTTATTCGGAAGATGCAGGGATGCAATGGGATACACTCGATGTGTCTGGAGACCATTATCGCGATGTTTTTTTTGTGGATGAACAGACTGGTTTTATAGTCGGTATTCAGGGAAGTATTCTGAGATCTGACGATGGCGGCAAGAATTGGAAAAAATTGCGAAATCCTCGCAGCATTTTCATCAAAGACAGAAGCTTCAGAACGATATGTTTTAAAAATAAACTTGAAGGACTGGTAGGTGGAGAAGGTGGAATATTATGGAAAACAAACGATGGTGGAGAAAACTGGACCATACTCGAGGGGATCCCGAATGTTTCTTACCTGGATATATTTTATGATGGAAACAAATATTGGATCTGCGGTTCCAAAGGAACCATCATTTCCATACCTTAAATTAGCGTTCGCTTTTAGGTTTAAATTTACTCTGGTCCAAAATTTTCTGACTGTCCTTTTCCTTTATCAAATCTTCCATACTCAAGGATTTGGACCGGTTCATGAATGCTTCAACGATATGGAACCCAATGTAAGACCCTGTCATTCCGGGGGCATCAGCGGGCATTCCTGGTGAATCAGGGCTAGGATTGATGTATTTGTTGAATTTCAAGGTACTCGTATTATAAAGCAGTTGTTCCGCGGTAAAAAAGGACCAAATTCCAGTACGATTTTCATTGCACCATTTTAGTTGGGAAGGTGTAAACTCAAATAAAACCGTGTCTTGAATTTCCGGAATTAATCTGGAAAGTATGTATAACTTTTTTCCCCGGTGAATGATGTAATCTAAAAAACGATTGGATGGTTCAGGGCCAAGCTTATCATCCACCCAAACTTCCCAGGTCTTTTTCACCAAATGTTCTTTGTTAAAACAACGGGTCAGGTAATCTGAAAACATTTGATTCTGGGGGTCCAATAATTTATAATCAAACTCCTTCCCAAGAAAAAAATCCAGACCAATTCCAAGTCCCTCTTTTTGATCTGCATCTTCAAAAATAAAATTGCCTACTGAGAAACCACTGATCAGGGTATAAAAATTCGGCACGAGCATGGAAGGAAAATAGTGCTTCATGTAACCGGCACTTTCACGTAATTCCTTCTCAAGAGATTGGGTTGTTGCAAAATTATTTTGAACAAGATTACGAATTGTTCTGATGCTGCTATCTGTCAAAAAGAGTTTTAACTCATGGTAAAAGTTTTGGTCCAGAGAATCAAATCGATCCGTCATTCCAGCTACTTGCTCAAAAAAAAGCGGACTGAGTTTTGGATAAGCTTTTCTCAGCTCCTCCAGGCCAAACTTGAGATTGGCAGTGTCCAGTGCAAACAAATCCCGCTCAAAGTGCATGAGTTTAATTTCTTCCACTTTTGAGTTTTCCATGTGCAAGGGTTTGCGATCGTTCTCACGACATCCCAGGCAAGCAATAAATATAAACCACAATAAATGCCTCATTTTGTAATTTTACCGCTACAAAGTTGAGCTAATTCACTTTAAACAAAAATCTTTATGAAAAAATTATTGGGCACACTGATTCTTTTTATGCCGGTATTTCTATTTGGTCAGTTTGAAAACATTCGTGTTTCCATACTGAACGGGCCTACTTTCAGCTGGATGACCACCGATGACAATACAATTGAAACTCAAGGGGCCAGAATTGGTTACAAACTTCATATACAGGGTGAGTATTTACTGAATGACCGTTTCAGTCTGACCGGTGGCCTTGGATTGTCGCTTGCCCAGGGTGGCCAATTACTTTATAATAAAGGTGGGAACCTTTGGTCAGAATCCAAATTAAATATTCCAAGAGGGGATTCATTGCCCAATGGTGTTGAGTTAGGTTACAGAGTAGGATATGTAGATTTTCCTTTTGGTTTCAAAATGAGGACCAATGAATTCGGAAGATTTAAATTCTACGCTCATATGCCGGAGTTTTCACTCGGAATACGCACGCACTCACGAGGGTCTATTGAAGGTATTGGAGTAAGTACCACAGATGAACAAATTAAAAGTCAGATTCCATTCATTAATATTTCCTGGGGACTTGGATTAGGTACAGAATACCGAATTTCAGACAATATATCCCTTACAGGTGGTTTGAGATTCTTTCAGAGCATCACCGATGTGACCGATGACGATGGTAGGTACTTTGATGGTTCCAAGGAAAATTCAAAAGGCAAATTCAATAACATTGACCTCAGAATTGGGGTACTCTTTTAAGGTTTAACAACATGATTATCCAAGAACTCGAAAATTTCATCCGGCAGGCTCTTGATGAAGACATCCGCACAGGGGACATTACTTCTTTGGCTTGTATACGACCTGAAAGTAGATCTAAGGCCAAATTACTGGTAAAAGAAGAAGGGGTGCTGGCTGGTGTAGATTTTGCAGAAATGGTTTTCAAATTAGTAGATCCCTCTATAAAATTCGAAAAACATCTGGCGGATGGCACTTTTATTAAATATGGGGACGTGGCTTTTCATATTGAAGGAAATACCCGGGATCTATTGAAAACAGAACGCCTGGTCTTGAATGTCATGCAAAGAATGAGTGGAATAGCGACTCTTGCAGCGCGTTTTGCAGCTGAAGTGGAAGGATTACCCGTTAAAATTCTGGATACCCGCAAGACCACACCTTTGAACAGAGCTCTTGAAAAATGGGCTGTCAGAATAGGCGGTTGCTATAATTACCGGGATGGGCTCTACGATTGGTTTATGATTAAAGACAACCACATTAAAGCATGCGGATCTCCAACAAAAGCCATCCGTGCAGTTCAAAAATACCAATCGTTGCATGGCCTTGAATCCTTTGGTATTACGGTAGAAGTAAAAAATCTGGTAGAGTGCGAAGAAGTAATGAAATGTGGCGGGATTACCAGAATCATGCTGGATAACTTTGATCTGGAATTGCTTCGTGAAGCTGTGGCGCTGGTCAATAAACGCTTTGAAACCGAAGCTTCCGGTGGAATAAGCCTGGAGACCATCCGAAAAGTCGCCCATACAGGCGTGGATTTTATCTCTGTTGGCGCACTCACACATAGCGCCGGAAGCCTCGATTTAAGCTTGAAGATACAGGATCAACTGATTTAAGCCGGATAGGTAATTACCAAAAAAGCCAATAGCACTACGGTAAAAACCATTACCAACCAAAATCGCGAATCCTTGTAAAAAACCACTGGGGTTTGGTCTGTCTTCATACGCCCTCTGAATTTGATTTATAAAAAAAAAGATTAGTTTATTTTTTGCTCCTTGTCAGGGAAAATTACTTTCGGCGTTCCGGGAAGTAATGGAACCAAAGATCATCATTGTCAATCAGTGGCTAAGACAGTTTTGCGTATCAGTCGGTCGGTATACAGAGTCCAAAAACGATGCCATATGATAAACAAATAATATGACCCACTTTATGGGCATTACAGCCGATATGCCTCATTTTTTTACTATATGAAGTGCTTAAAAAATCTAAATTTTTGAGATTAAACAAAAAATACACTTTTATAGGTAGGGATGATATATTGAATTACCCTTATGCTTAAAAACGAATAGTAAACTCTGAACAGGCTTTATCTTATGAGCAATTGACTATCCTTGTCTACATCTCGCATTTTTTTGCGAATTTTAACCCGGCTTTCTTTATTAAAGTGCCCATGATTATTTGCTTATTAGATGCAATACCTGGATTTCAAAATCCGGTTATGATTTTTACTTAAAAAACAATTGGATGATCCAGGATACAGAAGAACTGAATAAATTAAATTTTGAAGCACCGCTCCTAAATAAAATTCTCGAAACGGGTTTTATTAAGGAATTTAAATCCATGGACACCATTATTGATGCCGGGCAGATCATCAGCTATATTCCCATTGTACTTGCTGGTTTGGTGAAAGTCAGCAGAGTAGATGATGAAGGCAGAGAACTCCTCCTCTATTACATTCACCCCAATGAAGGATGTGCCTTTACTTTTAGTTGTTGTACCCAAAGAACGCCCAGTGAAATAAAGGCCGTTGCAGAAGAAAATTCAAAACTACTGATGGTACCGGTACACCTTATGGACGAATGGCTGACCAAATTTCAGACCTGGAAGGCTTTTGTAATGCAGACGATGCAGGAAAGATTTGCAGAGTTGTTGAAAACTATTGATCAGGTTGCCTTTCAGCATTTGGACATCAGGTTGGTAAATTACCTCAAACAAAAGACAAAAAGTACAGGGAGTAGTTTGGTGAATCTTTCGCACAAACAAATTGCTGAGGATTTGAGTACCAATCGGGTGGTTATTTCAAGGCTGTTGAAAAAACTGGAAGACCAAAAGAAAATCCTGCTCTACAGGAATCAAATAAAAGTTTTAAGGGCTTTGTAACCTAGGTTACACATTGCGCGCTCGTTAGATCTTACCTTTGCTACATAATTTGAAAGTTATGAAAAAGAATATGGGCTCAGTGGATCGAATGGTAAGGGTATTGGTAGCTGTTGTCATAGTGGGGTTGTACTCTGCCAACGTCATTTCAGGAACAATCGCAATTGTAGGGTTGTTATTTGCGGGTATTTTTATCGCAACCAGCTTTATGAGTTTTTGTCCTTTGTATTTGCCATTTGGAATATCGACCAGAGAAAAGGAACAGGGTTGAGTTTTAGGTTGTACTTCCTGAAATTTTAGTGACAAAGTCACTAAAATGGTTGTTGTGAAGACCGTGAAGTTTGTCCAAATGCTTAAATAATTGATTTACCCAAACAGATTCATCCTCTACAAGAGTAAAATTTAAAATAATTCATTGACTACACTTCCGTAAAAAAGGAGGTTGAGCGTGAGTTCATAAAATCATAAAAAAATTAAAATGGAAAGTCATTCTTATTCGTTGAACCTTACCTGGAAAACCGGAAAGAGGGGGATTCTCAGTTCTTCCGAGTTTAACACCGAAATCGAAGTGGTTACTCCTCCGCCTTTTAATGGAGGAACTGCAGGCTATTGGTCTCCGGAACACCTTCTTGTTGCTTCTGTCAGCAGTTGCCTGATGACCACATTTCTTGCGATAGCCGAAAATTCAAAATTTGAATTTGTGAGTTTCAATTGTGATGCCTCCGGTAAATTGGAAATGGTGGAGGGTAAGTACTTAATTACAGAAATTACCCTTCGACCTGAACTCAAAATCTTCGATGAGGCGCATAAAGAAAAAGCTGAACGAATTTTAGTTAAAGCTGAAAAGGCTTGTTTGATCTCCAATTCAATAAAATCAACCGTAAACATGATTCCTACTGTGGTTGTGGAGACTGCAGATGTAATCTAAACAGACAAAATACTTATGAGCAACAATTTTAAAGAAATCATTCAAAGCAGTAAGCCGACGTTGGTGGATTTTTATGCAGACTGGTGTGGTCCCTGTAAAATGCAGGCTCCCATCCTTAAAGAATTTAAAAACAAAGTAGGTGATCGTGTGGCCATCTTAAAAATCGATGTAGATAAGAATCCCGCCGTCTCACAACATTATAAAATAAGATCCATTCCAACGCTGATGCTTTTCAAAAATGGCCAGGCAGTCTGGACGCAGTCGGGGGTCGCCTCCGAAACAGTTTTGGAACAAGTCTTAAAAAAGTTTGAATAAATTCCTAGAATCTGTTCTAACATTCCACCAGATTCACCGCAATGTGTAAAGCCAGTCCTCCATCTGAGGTCTCTTTATATTTGGTGTTCATGTCCAGTGCCGTTTCCTTCATGGTTTTGATCACTGCATCGAGGGAAACCAGCGCTTTGGCGGGATCGGATTCCATGGCAATTTGAGCAGCCGTCACCGCTTTAATAGCACCCATCGTGTTCCTTTCAATGCAAGGAACCTGAACTAAGCCGCCTATAGGATCACAGGTCATACCCAAATGATGCTCCATGGCAATTTCAGCTGCCATCATGGCTTGCTCAAAAGTCCCTCCCAATAATTCTGTTAATGCACCGGCGGCCATCGCAGACGATACACCAATCTCAGCCTGACATCCGCCCATGGCTGCTGAAATGGTAGCTCCTTTTTTAAACAAACTGCCAAATTCACCGGCAGTCAATAAAAAACGGATGACATCATTTTCTGTTGCGGCATCATTAAAGCACAAATGATACATGAGGACAGCCGGAATAACCCCTGCCGCTCCATTGGTTGGAGCTGTAACAATTCTTCCAAAGGCAGCATTCTCCTCATTTACTGCCAGCGCAAAACAGGACAACCATTTTAAGGTATTACTGAATCCATGATCTCCATTCTTAATATTTTGGATCCATTCCTCAACATTACCGTAGGGAAGTCCTTGCATGAGCTTGCCGGCAAGGGACTTTGCTCTTCGCTGGACCTTCAACCCACCCGGCAGCTCTCCCTCCTTATGACAGGATTCATAAATGCAAGCCTTCATTACTTCCCATATTTCATAAAGCTTAGCTCTAATTTCCTCTTCAATTCTAAGTGAAAGTTCGTTCTCAAATACTACCCCACTGACCGGCATTCCGGTCAGATTACACCATTTCTGAAGGTCTTCCCCCCGATCTATGGGAAAGGGCATCTGAGTTACAGGCTCATCTTCAAAACGCTCTCCTTCCTTTACCACAAATCCTCCTCCAATGGAATAAAATGTTGCACTGTAAGAGGTTTCATCTTCAAAAAAACAACGGAAGGTTATACCGTTGCTGTGGAATGGAAGACTTTGGTCCATGTGAAAAATAATGTCTTTCTCAGCATAAAATGGTATCCATTTCCTGCCACCAAAATTTATGCGGCATTCTTCAATAACCCGGTCAAAGGCAAGACCCACCATTTCTAAAGGAATGTTCTGAGGAAAATAATTCTGAAGGCCTAAAATCACTGCCAGATCTGTCCCATGCCCTTTACCTGTTTTAGCCAAAGAACCAAAAAGCTCTACATTCAAACCTACCATTTCATCCAAACGTCTGGAATCTTCCAATTCTTGAACAAATTGGTTTGCGGCCTTCCATGGACCCATCGTGTGCGAACTCGAAGGGCCAATTCCAATCTTAAAAATATCAAATACACTGATGCGTTCCATGGTTAAAGATATTGACCTGCAAATCTAATTGCAGAAGACCATCATTTGTAGAAAATTCATTTACTATAATTCATTCATTACATTTTGTATGAGTGCACTTCGAGCATCCAGCGTCACTAAATATTCATACAACCTAATTTGTGAATAAAAATAATTGAAAATAAAAAAAGGCTTGCCGGAGCACCGACAAGCCTTATAGAAATAAATCTGATCAATGTTATCTGTTTCTGCATCGCTCATTCAAAGCTTTGAGATCTGCTTCATTTGCGATGGTAATAATTTCACCTGTTTCACGAAGTTTTACGTCGAAAGGAAAAGCGATTACGGACCTTCCTGAGGTAGTTGGATTGCCTCTTAAAGCGCGCTCCAATTCTTCAGGAGAATTTACGGTAACCAACTCGCCATTGGATTTTTTTACCTGCAATGGAAACTGATATTCAAAACACACTTTCAAAACTGGTCCTCCAGGATTTTTTCTTCCTTTACAAGTTTCTTCAAGAGCCCGAAGATCTTCGGCATTAGCAATGCTGACTACGCTGCCATCTCTAAGTTTAACATCATATGGAAAATCAATGACGATTTTTTGGCGACCTCCTTTGGCTGACCATTCGCGGATTAATTTATTTAATGCTTCAGCACTTTCTACTTTTGCCTTGGTACCATTAGGGAGCGTAACGGTAACCGGGAAAACAATCACATAACAAAGCGCTCTTGGAGTGTCAGGACCAACTCTTTTGTTGCAATCTTGAAGGATTTTTTCAAGATCCTTGCCAGAATTTACAGTCACAACACTTCCGTCCCTCAAAGTTACATCATATGGAAAAAGCAATACTGCATGCTTTCTGTTGCCAGTTGACAAACCACCTCTTTTCAAGAGTTTATCCAATTCTTCCTGACTTTTTACTTCCACGGTGGTTCCATCGGCCAACTTAACTTTAACCGGGAAAACAATGGTGTAACAAGGTCCCGCTCCACCTTCAGGATTTTCTGCAGTAATTAGATAATTACTTACTTCAGACGTACTCAGATCACTGTTTGAAATTTGAGTTTCTTCTTTTGCACAAGACCACATAGTGAGTAACAATGCAGCAAAACCAAGAAACCCGGATAATTTTTTGAAAACTTTCATAAAACAATTTTTATCAATGAATAAATACAATTTACAAGATGAGAAAGGAGGTAATTAAAAATTTGTACTCGATCCAGTAAAAAAAAATTAAATTGTCGAAAAAAGACCTGATTTTTGGGACAGAATGAAGAGTGATGTTCAGGAATGGGAAAAACTAAGAGCCGGCGACCAGGCAGCACTTAAGTACATTTACGAAACCTATTTTAGCCCTTTGACCAACTATGGTCTTAGGATCAGTCCCCATCTGGAGCTGATCGAGGATTGTATTCAGGATTTGTTTGTTGAACTCTGGCGACTCCATGCCACGCTCGGACAGACCGATTCGGTTAAAAATTACCTGATGGGTTCTTTAAGACGTAAAATTGTTCGCAGGCTTCAGGAAAAAAATAAATTTGATACTTCAGAGCTCCAACTTGAACTAAAAGCCAGCGACGAACCAAATTTTCTTATATCATTGATTGAAGACGAAGAGGATTCTCAACAAAAATTAAAACTCGCTAAGGCCATGTCTCAGCTAAGCAACCGACAACGGGAAGCGATATACCTTAAATACGCGGAAGGGATGGATTATGACCAAATCTGCGAACAAATGGAATTACAATACCAGTCTGTAAGAAACCTGGTATCTACAGGAATTAACCGGCTGAAAGAAATTATTGTGTTGATTGTCATTTTTTTTATAAAATTTGAGTACAAAATATAGTACCAGGTACTTTGCCCATTAGATCATCAGTATGAAAAAGGATTACAATAATTACCAAATGCAAGATTTCCTGGACGATTCGTCCTTCAGGAGCTGGGTTTTGGATCCTAATCCTGAACTCGATGCCTTTTGGTCTGGAATCCTACAAGAGCATCCCCAGATTTTGCAGGAATTAAATCTTGCCTCAGGATTCCTGAAAGAATTGAGATTTAAGGACTTGAATCCGGGACCAGCGGCTCAAAATAGGCTTTGGGAAAAAATTCAGGCTGAAATTCCGGCCAAAAGGGAAAATTCCATGCTTAGAAAAATTCTGCCTTGGGTTGCCGCAGCTGCCTGCATGGCCGTCTTGTTATGGGTAAATTTGAAAACCAACGAATCCTGGACTACTGAGACAACTCAATTTGCCCAAATTAAAGAGGTCAGTTTGCCGGATGGCTCTCAGGTTAAATTAAATGCCGGTTCTGAGTTGAACTTTCAGGCTTCAAAATTTAAGTCAGACCGTATCCTCACTTTGAAGGGCGAGGCTTTTTTTAATGTTCAAAAAGGTGAATCCTTTGTTGTGAAGACAGACCTTGGTGAAGTGAAAGTCCTGGGCACCAGCTTTAATGTTTATGCCAGAGGAGATTTTATGGAGGTGAGTTGTTTTACCGGTAAAGTGAGTGTTAAGTTTAACAAGTCGAATACCGAAACCATCCTGACACCGGGACAAAAAATATCCAATGCCAGCAATTCCAGTTCAACTGAAAATTTCGTTCCGGGAGAATCTAAAATCTGGACGGAGGGATTCTTCTATTACAGTGACGCACCTCTTATCAGGGTCATCGAAGAATTGCAGCGACAATATGCCATATCATCATTTGAAATACCCTCAGGGTTAGAAAACAAGAGTTATAAAGGATTTTTCAGGAAAAATAATTTGGAGGAAGCCATTGAATCAATTTGTCTGCCTCTCCAGTTAAAAGGTCAAATAATAGATAAAAAACTTTACATCAAAAAAGTGGAATGAGATTTATTCTCTTCTGTGTTGTGATATTGGCAAGCAGTTGCTTTGTCCAGGGACAAGGTCATTATCCTGTATTGTCAAAGGATCAAAAAATCAAACTCTCCGATGCCCTGAAATCTATTGAAGTCTCACGAAAAATTCATTTTGCATTTGATCCTTCAGCATGCAGCCAATACATCGTTCAGGTAAAAAAAACTGATCTGTCTACGGAGGAATTGTTAAATGAACTACTGAATAATCTGCCAATTTCATATACCAAACAAGACAAAGAACATTACCTTATCTTTATTGATGAATACAAAAAAAGTAAAATTGTAACCACCGGATCAAAGACCCGCAAAATAGAAATCAGCGGGATGGTAAAAGATGTATTTACAGGTGAAGCAATCATTGGCGCAACCATAAGTCTGATGCCTTCTCAGGGAATGACGGAATCTGATCTCAATGGATATTTCAGGATCAGTGTGGAAAGTAATTTTAGTGAACCCTGGCTTGAAATACGTTATCTTGGTTATCAAATTCAATCCATTAAAATACCCTCAGACCATTTTCAAGGTTTACAAATACAGTTGCATCCCAGCACAGAATTTCTTCAGACCATTACTTTCAGCGCACCTAAATCCTTGAACCCAACTACAAACCATAAGATACTGTCCAATAGTTATTCCATTAACCCATCTTCTATATCCGCTCTGAATGTATTCAGAGACCCCATTAGAAATCTTCAGCAAATTTCCGGTGTCAACGCCACAGATGATTTATCAACCGGCATTCAGATCAGAGGAAGTGGCTCAGATGAAAACCTTATTTGTCTGGATGGCCTCACCTTGTACTCAGTAGATCACTTTTATGGCGTGTTCAGCAATATAAATCCATTTATCTTACAGAACTTACAATTTTATAAAAGTTACTTTCCCTCTAACTATGGTGGCCGGACTTCTTCGCTGATTCTGATGAAATCTAAAGATGCTGAAAAAAAAATGAGCGGTACTGCAGAATTGAGTTTGTTAAATTCAAACCTTTGTCTTAACCTTCCGCTTTTAAAAAATAAAGGCACGCTACTTTTTGGAGGCCGGATAACAAATCAAAATCTGGGGAGCTCAGGAATTTTTAATACCCTATTTAATAATGGAACTTCAAATCCTGTAAACATCCGTCGTGACACCAATACCTTGTTGCCGGTCAATCCTGAATTTAGTTTCTATGATGTTTACACCAAACTCAGTTTTGACGTTCATAAAAATACTAAATTGAGCGGAGGGTTTTTCTATTCGAAAGACAAACTTCAATCAAAGTATGAATCCAGGTATGTGCTTAGAAACTTCAGTGTAAATGAAAATTACAATGACTCTTCAGTATGGAACAATAAAGCCTGGTTTGCAAGCATAGACCAAAAATGGAGTAGGAATATAAACTCACAAGCGACTTTTTCAAATTCCGATTTGCTGTTGGACCAAACAGTGCTTGCAGAAATTATAACGCGGGAAAACAACAATGTACGACTCACCAAAGAAAAAACAATATTCACCAATCATATTGACGTTCAACAATTCAAACTCGAAAATAATTATCAGTCAAAATATTTTAATGCAGGTCTGGGGTTTGAATGGAATAATTACAACACTTATTTCATCAATAAAATTGAAAGACCTGCACCTAATAGAATTGAAATGCGCATTCTATTTAAGGACAGTTTGAATAATGGCAATGATTTTAATCTTTTCTTTCACACACAAATAAAACCTATACAATCATTAAAAATTGAACCCGGCCTAAGGGTAAGCCGCTATGACAGAAGGACGAATCTGGACTGGTCGCCTCGACTCAATGTAAGTTATGACTGGGATAAACATTTTGCCACTTCTGTCAGATGGGGTATTTATTACCAATACCTGAGACAAACAACCTTTGAAGACAGGTTCGGCAGAGTATTCAATTTTTGGTTGCAACCGGATCTCAAAAGGTTTGATATTTTGAAATCAACTCAACTTGAAATTCAACAATTATATAAGTGGAAAAAAACATCACTTTGCGTCGAGTTTTACTTCAAAAAATTAGATGGGCTAATAGAACAAATTTTTGAAACCCCTTCCATCATTCCTGCTCCGGGAGAGCCTATCAAAGAACCTAAAATTTTTATTTTCTCCGGCGAAGGACAATCCTATGGATTAGACCTCAGCGCAGATCAGCAAATTGGAAAATATTTTTTCAATATTTCGTATTCCTATAATCACTCCATAAACCGATTTCCACAAATTAATAAAGGAGATTGGTACACCAGACAATTTGTTCGCGAACATCAGGTAAAAAGTCTCCAGAACATCGAACTGAAGCATTGGTCATTTAATTTTTATGGAGTATATGGCAGCCCACAACCTTATACTGATCTTTCTTTGATCAGTGACCGAAACAGGAAGGTCATAAACATTAAAGAGAATAGTAAATTTCTAAAAGATTATGTTCGCTTTGATGGCGATGTTCAATATAAATTTCGCATAAAAAAAATCAATTGCAGAGCAGGTCTTGCTGTACTAAATGTTTTTGACCGAATCAATGTTAAGTACGTCCAGTACATCTATAACCTCCCGGTCAATCAAAATCCCATTCCCGGAAGCAGTCCAAATAAAATCGTTGGAACAGAAGTCAATCTGCTCCGTAGAACTTTTAATGCGAATTTGACCGTTTACTTTTAGATAATTTCAGGAAATTTTTCCCTAATCGTATGCTTATAAATCTTTAACTGACGCCAGAAGAATAATTCATTTGAATTAACCTATGTACAGTCCTGTCATAGAGATGGATCCTCCGATCAGGCTGTCATTAAATATTTCCTGAGACTCCTGTTGATTTTGAAGTCCCAGGATATACAATAATGGATAAAAATGATCAGGAGTAGGAATGGCTAAAGATGCCGCCTTTCCCATATTTTGATAGTTCACAAAATAGTCGTGGTTTCTTTGCTCCAGATTTTTTCTGATTTGTTCATTTAATTCTATCGCCCAGTCATACCCACCCGCCTTCATGCTGAAATCCATAATACCCAGGTTGTGAATGATGTTTCCACTGCCAATAATCAAAACTCCCTGGCGACGAAGGGGCGCCAATGCTTTCGCAAGTCGGTAGTGATAATCAGCGGGCTTATTATAATCTATGCTCAATTGGAGCATGGGAATATTGGCTTCAGGATACATTTGGCGGGTAACGCTCCAACTTCCATGATCAAATCCCCATTGATAATCTAAACCCAGCTCAATTTCATTCAAAAGTTGCCTGGTGCTTGCTGCCAATGATGGCTGCCCGGGAGCCGGATACTCGACTTCAAAAAGTTCTCTTGGAAATCCTCCAAAATCATGAATGGTCCTGGGCTTTTCCATGGCTGTGACAAAGCTCCCTTTGGTCAACCAGTGGGCGGAAATACAAAGAATGGCTTTGGGGACAGGTATTTGGGCGGCTATCCGCTTCCATTCTCTGGAATAAATGTTGTCCTCCAAAGCATTCATAGGGGAACCATGACCCACAAAAAGAATTGGCATCTCCACATCCTCCTGCTTACTTACTTCTCTAAATTTCAACCATTCATTAATCCCTATCATTGTTCCAGCGCTTATACCCATTCCAATAAATGTCCTGCGATTCATCTTACGAATTAACCTCTTTTTTATCAAATAAATTTAAATACACTTTAATAATGGTGCATTTCATAAGCTGAATTAAGTAAATACTTAAAAAAAGCTTTTTGCACAGGTGCTTGGTATCTTGTACTTTTGTAAAAAATAAGCGGTTATGAAGAATCACGAAATCGATTATAAGCTTTATGGAGAAGAACTCCAATATGTTGAAATTGAATTGGATCCAGGAGAAACTGCTGTTGCGGAAAGCGGTTCCTTCATGATGATGGAAGATGGAATTAAAATGGCAACTGTTTTTGGCGATGGCAGTGGACAAAGTACCGGCGGATTCCTGGGAAAAGTCATGAGTGCAGGTAAACGATTGTTGACCGGAGAAAGTCTTTTCATCACCACCTTTACCAATGAGGGCTACGGAAAATCGCGGGTCAGTTTTGCTGCCCCTTATACCGGTAAAATTATTCCGCTGAATTTATCAGATTACAATGGAAAAATCATCGCTCAGAAAGATGCCTTTCTATGTGCTGCCAAAGGCGTTACCATTGGAATTGAGTTACAAAGAAAATTAGGGACCGGAATTTTTGGTGGTGAAGGTTTTATCATGCAGAAACTTGAAGGAGATGGAATGGCATTCGTTCATGCAGGAGGATATGTCAATAAAAAAGAATTAGGCGTTGGTGAAATTCTTCGGGTAGATACCGGATGTGTGGTAGCCTATACTTCCGATGTTGATTTTGATATAGAATTCATCAGAGGCATTAAAAATTGGGTTTTTGGCGGGGAAGGATTGTTCTATGCCTTGCTTAGAGGGCCTGGCACTGTTTGGATCCAATCACTTCCAATCAGCAGACTGGCCGCAAAGATGATGCAATACGGAGGATTCAACCGCCGTGAAGAAGGAAGCATTTTGGGTGGACTCGGAAATTTGTTGGATGGTGACAGATGATGAATCTTCTATTTTTGAATGGATATTTAATTTTAAACTAATTTATAATCAATAAGCAAGCAATGAAAAAAACTATTCTATTATTGGCATTTATTTCTGTTACACTAACAGGTAATGCTCAAAAAATTTATGCCTGGATGGACTGTGGATTAAAAGCATCCTATGGACTTACCGGATTGGTGAACACCAATCTTTTTGATGACCGCAACTATGAGCACCACTTAAGCACCGGATATGGATTGGGTGGTAAAGTTGGATTGTATTTCGGTTTATTCAATGGGATTACTGCTGATTTCATGTTTTCAACGAACAATCAGGAATTCGATTATTTCAGAGGTACCCCGGCTACGAACTTTACACACAACATTAAATGGTCAAACTATGATTTAGCCTTGCTTTACAGATTACAGAAAGACGGAATTTATGTTGAGTTGGGTCCTCAATTATCCTTACTTAGATCTGTAAAAAATGCAGATGCCAATGACAGCCGAACCGATGTAAAGGCTTTTTATCAAAACTATTATTCCGGTTTGTTTGGAGTGGGTGGTTATATTTTCAATTACGAAACATTTACCACTATGCTTGGAATTAGGTTGGGTTACAGTTTTACTGATTTCGTCAGTGCTTCAGGAAAAGAAGCCGACTTCCCTACTCCAAATCAGGTAGCCCAGTATGATTACAAATCTACCAACCCTGCATTTGTCCAATTGGTTTTGGAAGCCAACTTCGCCCTTGGGTATTATGGCCGAACATCTTGCAGCAAAAGAGCTACCATTTTTAGCTTCGGAGGCTAATTTTAGTTGATTAATAAAATACAAAAAAACCGTTCAGCATCGCTGGACGGTTTTTTTTTTGATTAATTTCTGAAAGACACTTACTTGGCAACCTCAGATATTAAACCATGAAGCACTCAGTTAATATTGCCCGGTTCTCAGCATAACTAAGGTGCATGCCTCTATTGTCTCAATATCATGCTCCTTCGCAAGTTTAATGAGTACTGGATTCTCTGTTCCTGGATTAAAAATAATTCTGCGCGGATGTAAGTCAAGAATATAAGAATAATAAGCTTCTTGTCTTGAAGGATTCAAATACAAAGTAAGGGTATCAACGCCTTCCTCTACAGGAGGAATGGTCAGAATTTCCAAATCTCCAATTTTTCCACTCTTATTGCCTACAGGTATTACCGTATGATGATATTCCTGCAGCATTTTGCAGGCGATGTTGGAGTACCTGCTCGCATTGATGCTCGCACCCAGAACCACTGTGCGTTTATCCATAAAGTCTTTACGTTAGAACAGTCTATTCTAATTAAAGTTGAATATCGATCTTCGGTGGAGATTAACTAGCGTACTCAAAAAGTAGACATTTCAAAATTCCACTAACTTAGTTTTTGATATTCTCGGCACGCGAAATTACCTGTTGAATCAAAAAATCAGTGTGGTGCGGAAAATCAATTTGCACGCCTTTTTTATCTTCTAGCCAGCACCTGATTTTACTTTCCAATCTATCGTCTATTTTATAAGCCACAACAGCTCCCAATTTTTCTGCCGCTGCTGCATTACAGGCTTGTTCAAATTGATTTTTGATGGGAAAAAGAAACATTGGCTTACCCAAATAAAATGCCTCAGCAGGAGTTTCAAATCCGGCATGAGCAATTAAACCGTTTGAATGGAGCAGACTCTGATTAAACATTTTAGAATTTGCTGGTTTGAATTCAATGTTGTGTTTACGCCATGCGACTTCTACATCACAATGAAAGACTTCGAACTTGTACTGTGGAAATTTGCTAAAAATTTTATACAAATTATCCAGACTAAAAGAAGAGAGATACACAGTAATGTGACCCTCGTTTTGAGCAGTTACATTTCTCAATTCATCCTTGATTACCGGAGTAAATATAAAATCATCATATGGTTCGAAATGCAAACCGATATTGTTCTTGGTTCTGGCATAATTTTTCATGATAGACCAAGCCAAATAATCCTTTCTACCTGGTGGCATGGGTACTTTTGAGGATAAAAAAGAAGCGTGATGGCTAAATGAAATACAGGGAACTTTCTTCTGTTTACAAGCCCGAACAGTAACCGGTTCGAAATCATTGATCACGAAATCATATTGATGAACCGGAATTTCATTCACCTCCTTAAAAAATTGTTTTACACTCAGGCTTTTAAAAGTCTTGAGATAATCAATCCCTCCTTTATTGTCGTATTTGAAAGAAACACCATGGCAATGATATTTCATTTTAACCGGAAAATCCAAACAATAATTTCTACCGCTTATTAAATAATCAACCTGACCATATTTTTCCAGATAAGGCAATATACTCTTTGCCCTACTTAAATGACCGTTACCGGTACCCTGAATTGAATATAATATCTTCATATAATTCCTTCATTTTAGGGATTCGAATATTCTCCTTGAAGTCCTTTTCAAGCAATGAGTCCTTTTGTCCTTTTATAACAGGAACATATTCATGCTTGTGCAATGACCATTTACCGTGATGGTATTCCAGACTGGTCATATGTTCAATCCAATCTCCACTGTTCATATAAGTGATGGTTTTACCATCACGATCTATTTGGCGAATTACAGGGTTGTGAATATGGCCACAGATGACAACATCATAATCTTTTGCCAGGCCATGACTAATGGCCGTTTCCTCAAAGTCGTCAATAAACTGAACGGCTTTTTTTATGCTGTTCTTGATCTTTTTAGACAGGCTGTATTTTTCTTTTCCCATCAATTCCAGAAAATAATTAACAGCCTTGTTCATTAGAATTAAAAGATCATAAGCTTTTCCACCTAGCTTGGCTAACAATTTGGTATGCTTTATGGATAAATCAAAAACATCCCCATGAAAAATCCAAACCTTCTGCTTATTAATAGATAGCAGCAATTTGTTCCGAATACAAAAAGGACCTAAATCAAAATCAGCATATCTTCTTAACGCCTCATCATGGTTGCCCAGTAGGTAATACACCTTGGTCCCTTTGGTAGCCATCTTCAATAACTTATGAATAACTTTAAGGTGGTGCTCAGGAAAATACCTTTTATTAAATGACCAAATATCGATAATATCTCCGTTCAAAATCAATGTATCCGGTTGAATCTCATCAAGATAATCACAAAGTTGTTTGGCCTGACAACCATAGGTGCCTAAATGAATATCTGAAATTACAACTGCTTCCAGATGTCTTTTAATTTTTTCGCTCATGTGAGATCACGCTGATCCATGCACGAAATTAGGAGGGCAATGTAAATTGAATATTTTCTAAATATTGTCTTTGTGTTAAATTAAGACAATTTTTGTTTTTTGGTTAGTTGAAGCAATTCCAATCTCTTGTATTTAAGATACACTCCATATGCTGATCTCTTACAAATCAGAAATCCATATTTCCCATCAAGTACTCCGGCTTTAAAAATATACATCTTGAAAAATTTCCATACAGGTGAAAAAAACTTTTTTGCAAATGAACTTTTTATTCCTTTAGCAAAATAATCTTCTGCAAACAAATTTGCAAAATTTTCCAATTGAAATACATGATCAGATACGGTTCTGTAACTGTAATGATCTATATGGCCGTTTAATTTTAATGGTTTTGCATTTGGGTCAATAAGATCCACTACCTCATGCAATTTATTTTGATTCCAATGAGCATGGGCTTTGTGCCACAATCTTATTTTTAAATCAGGATACCATCCACAATGCCTGATCCACTGACCACAATAATACGTTTTACGGTTTAGTATATAACAACTTGCAAGCCCCTTTTGCTTTTCTCCAAGAATCGCCGCCACCAATTCCTCGTCAAGTATTTCATCCGCATCTACCGAAAGTATGTGATCAAATCGGCACAGCTTGACCGCGTCTTGCTTTTGAGATCCGTAATCTATAAATTTCTGTTGGTAAAATCTTACTCCTTTACTCCGGCAAATCTCAGGTGTCTTGTCCGTACTGAAGGAATCCAGGACAACAATTTCATCTGCCACTCTTAATAAAGCATTCAGACAGGATGAAATGATTTCTTCCTCATTAAAACAAATCACGACGGCAGAAAGAGGTGTTGAAGAAATCATTGGGTCAATTTATTTTAATCTTTAAAAATATAATACTAATATAATTATTTTAACATAGGTAAATCAATGTATATCCCAAAGGGCTATTTAATCAATCAATACAGATACAAAAAAAAATAAATTATTAAAAACACACATATCAAAAAAAAAAATCTAACATTTTTTGGTACAATTGAAACTTGAATGCTTGATTTTGTAGTAGACAAAGCTATATCTTTACCCCGTATTGAACACCAATCCTCAGCTCTAAAATAATTTTACCCAATGTTTCCGTCTTGTTCTCTTTAGAAAAAGACAATCGTTTTGTTATGCAAAAATATTTCATACCTCCTTACCTTTTTGGGCTGAGCTTGCTATTGACTTTAATGTTCAATCAGCATGTGATATCCCAACCACTTTCACCAAAAATACTTTCTGCACCGGATGTCAGCATCCGTTTACTTGATTGCACCTCTCCTCCGGTTATTCAGTGTCCGACAGATCTTACACTCTGCCCAGGTGCAACAGAGGATCCTGCAGCGACCGGTTGCGCCAAAGCCTTTCCACCAAGTAATCAATGTAATCCACCATTGGTTGCCTTTGTCGATAGAGTTATTTCTTCAGGACCTTGTCAGGGAGAAAAAACCATACAAAGAATTTGGACTGCAACAGATGTTGACAATCCTTCACTTCGAAGTTTTTGTATTCAATATTTAAGATTTGAAGATAAGTCCCCACCTGCCTTTATACATTGTCCAAAGGACACTTCAGTTCTTTCAAATGATAAATGTGTCGCTCTTTTCCAATGGAATCCACCGGCTGTTTTTGACAATTGTGGTTCCGTTTGTCTTACCAGTTCACACCCTGTTGGCTCCCTTTTCAAAGAAGGACCAACTGTAATCACCTACACTGCCAATGACGCCTGTGGAAACATCAGTACCTGTAGCTTTACAATTACGGTAATACCTCAGTGTTGCCTTCAAAATCCAATATTAACTTGTCCGGGAAATTTTACTGCTTGTCCTGATTCTCCAATTGATCCAGGTACAACTGGAAGAGCCATCGCCGAACCTGGAAGCCAGCATTGTGCCAGACCATTGTTGAGTTTTAGTGACGATACATTAAGTAGTGCCCTATGCTCATTAATCATAGCCAGAACCTGGACTGCATGGGATCCCAACAAGCCTGAGCTTCGCTCAAGCTGTGTTCAAAATATTGAACTTAAGGATGTATCACCACCTAACATTGTATGTCCTCAAAGCATTACTGTAAATTCTGAACCGGATTGTTTTGCTACCGTAAGTTGGAATAACCCTCAGACTTCAGATAACTGTACCATGGTTAGCTTAGTCAGCTCTCATGGTAATCGTGCCCGCTTCCCAATAGGAACAACTACGGTTTATTATACTGCAACAGACGGATGTGGAAATGTCTCCGGGTGTCAGTTTAACGTAACGGTTGAAGCTAATTGCTGCAACAAACCTCCCGTGATCACCTGTCCTGCTGATTTTTACAATTGTCCGCAAGGAATAGATCCTCTGGTAACAGGGAAGGCAACCGCTGCCCCAGGACAGGTAGGATGCCCACAACCGGTGGTAAGTTATAAGGATGATACCTTATACCATCAATCATGTTCATTAAGGGTCATCAGAACCTGGATCGCAACAGATCCCGTCCAGTCCAACCTGACTGCTTCTTGCGAACAAATCATCAATCTTAAAGATGATCAAGCTCCAAGTATAACCTGCCCGGCCAATATTACTGTTCAATCCGGACCCGATTGTACTGGATCTGCCTTCTGGAGTGACCCATCCACATCTGACAATTGTTCATCAGTAAGATTATCAGGGTCTCATGGAAATGGAACCAGCGGATTCCCAATTGGGGTAACCAACATTTATTATACCGCATTTGATGCCTGTGGCAATTCTGCAAACTGCAGCTTTACTGTTACTGTTGAGGCGAATTGCTGCAACAAACCTCCGGTGATCACCTGTCCTGCTGATTTTTACAATTGTCCTCAAGGAATAGATCCTCAGGTAACAGGGAAGGCCACCGCTGTCCCAGGACAGGCAGGGTGCCCACAACCAGTAATAAGCTACAAAGATGATACCTTATACCATCAATCATGCTCACTAAGGGTTATCAGAACCTGGATCGCAACAGATCCCGTCCAGTCCAACCTGACTGCTTCTTGCGAACAAATCATCAATCTTAAAGATGATCAGGCTCCAAGCATTACCTGCCCGGCCAATATTACTGTTCAATCCGGACCCGATTGTACTGGATCTGCCTTCTGGAGTGACCCATCCACATCTGACAATTGTTCATCAGTAAGATTATCAGGGTCTCATGGAAATGGAACCAGCGGATTCCCAATTGGGGTAACCAACATTTATTATACCGCATTTGACGCCTGTGGCAATTCTGCAAACTGCAGCTTTACTGTTACTGTTGAGGCGAATTGCTGCAACAAACCTCCCGTGATCACCTGTCCTGCTGATTTTTACAATTGTCCACAAGGAATAGATCCACAGGTGACAGGTCAGGCTACTGCTGTCCCAGGACTAGCAGGATGCCCGCAACCAGTAATTAGCTACAAAGATGATACCTTATACCATCAATCATGCTCACTAAGGGTCATCAGAACCTGGATCGCAACAGATCCCGTCCAACACAACTTGACTGCTTCATGTGAACAAATCATCAATCTTAAAGATGATCAGGCTCCAAGCATTACTTGCCCTGCCAATATTACTGTTCAATCCGGACCTGATTGTACAGGAACAGCCACCTGGAATGACCCTTCCACTTCTGACAATTGCTCAGCTGTAACACTTTCAGGCTCTCATGGCAATGGAAGCAGTGGCTTTCCTATTGGTGTAACCAATATCTTTTACACTGCATTTGACGCCTGTGGCAATTTTTCGAATTGCAGTTTTACGGTAACGGTTGAAGCGAATTGCTGCAACAAACCTCCGGTGATCAACTGTCCTGCTGATTTTTACAATTGTCCACAGGGAATAGATCCACAAGTAACAGGTCAAGCAACAGCAATTGCCGGAACTCCACAATGTCCTGATCCGATCCTTAGTTTTAAAGATGACACTGTATTTAATCAATCTTGTTCTCTAAGGGTCATCAGAACCTGGACTGCAATTGATCCAATACAAAGCAATTTGATAACAAGGTGCGAACAAATCATCAATCTTAAAGATGATCAGGCTCCAAGCATAAATTGCCCTGCCAATATTACTGTTCAATCCGGACCCGATTGCACAGGAACTGCCACTTGGAATGACCCTTCCACTTCTGATAATTGCTCTACTGTAACACTTTCAGGGTCACATGGCAATGGCAGCACTGGATTCCCAATTGGGACTACAACTATTTACTATACTGCATTTGATGCTTGTAACAATTCAAGCAATTGCAGTTTCACCGTTACAGTTGAACTTAACTGTTGCAATAAACCACCGGTACTTACCTGCCCAGCAGACTTTGAAAGTTGTCCAGGAAGCATCGAACCTTCCCGCACCGGACAGGCTTTTGCTCAAAAAGCACACCCTACCTGTGGGGATCCGATTATCAGCTTTAAAGATCAAATAGTATTTCAACAAGCATGTTCTTTAAGAATCATCAGAACCTGGTATGCAACCGATCCAGATAAATCTGAGTTAAAGGATTCATGCCAACAAAACATCGATTTGAAAGATGATCATTTACCGGCAATTTCGAATTGCCCAACTGATATTACGGTAGATCCAAACTACAATTGCGAAGCTTTCCCAACTTGGGTAATACCTACAGCATCTGATAATTGTGCATTGGTCAACTTCAATGGATCTCACCGTCCGGGAGAAATTATGCCTTCAGGTAAGACTACCGTCATATATACCGCAACAGACGCTTGTGGTCTTCTCTCAACCTGTTCCTTTGTGGTTACGGTTACCGAAAATTGTTGCAACAGACCACCCGTTATGATCTGTCCGGACAATTATGTAGCCTGCCCTGGAACGGCCACAGATACAAGTGTTACTGGGGTGCCTACCGTAACAGCAGGCAAATCGAGTTGCCTGAACCCGGTTGTTTCATATCATGACAATGTCATTTCAAGAGGTCCTTGCAATGGTGCGATTTTAATAGAACGTACCTGGAGGGCAGTTGATCCTAATTTGTCTAATTTGTTTGCAGAATGTACTCAACGTATTGAACTAAAGGATGATGTGCCACCAAGATTTACTTCTACCCCTTCAAACATAACAGTTGATGCTCAGGGAGATTGTGAAGTGCCTGTAAACTGGCTTGCCCCGGTTGCCACTGATAATTGTGGACTGGCTTCACTGACGAGTAATATCCCTTCAGGAAGTAATTTTAATGAAGGAACGACTTCGGTCACCTATACAGCAACCGACCTATGTGGCAACACCAGTTCAACTACTTTCACCATCACGGTGAAGGGCGCTGTAATAGGCATTAATTGTCCAAACGATACACTCGTTTTCAGAACCAATCCATACTTGAATGGAGCATATGTTAATTGGCCATTGCCACACGTAAATTATTGCAATCCTTGCCAAGGAAATATTAATGGATTTATCTACATGGGCGAATACAATGGAAGCAGATACTTCTGTTCAAAAGGACCAGAAAACTGGGAAACTGCCAAAATCATCTGCGATATAAACGGAGGAAAGCTGGCTGTTATAAATGACCATGATGAAAACCAATTTATAGCAAGCAAATTAGCAGGACAGACAGCCTGGATTGGCGGATCAGATGCACGATCTGAAGGTAGATTTGATTGGATTGACAACAGCCCTTTCATTTATTCCAACTGGCTGCCGGGACAACCGAATAATTTTGGACCAAACGAAGATTTTATCGAATTGGCTCCAGACGGTACCTGGAATGATCAAAACGGAGACGAATCAAGAGAGTTTGTACTTGAAATGCCTTGTTATGAACTAAAACAAATAAAAGGTCCTAAAAGAGGCGGACTTGTTAATTGTGGTACGAACACCATTAGCTATGTGGCCACTAAAGATGGACAATCTGATACCTGCAGTTTTGTCGTTCGGGTGAATTGTGATTCCCTCACCACGTATTGCAATAACAAAGCTCAATTCAGTAATTTGATGTGGATCAAAAAAGTAAAATTCGCAGACATAGACAATACCTCCGGTGATGACCACGGTTATAGATTTTTCAACAACCCATGTGGAAATCTAAGAGCAGGTGAAACCTATTCACTTTGTGTTACGCCGGGATACCTGACCAACAGTTACAATGTGTATTGGAAAATTTGGATTGATTACAATGCAGATGGTGTATTCCATAATATTACAGAATTGGTTACCTATGGCTATGGCAACACAACCATGTGTGCCAACTTAAAAATGCCGGGTGGTTTTGTTCGAGCCAACGTACGCATGCGTGTAGCGATGTCTTACGGAGCCTATCCTGCCGATCCTTGTTCGCCAATATTGTATGGAGAAATTGAAGACTACTGTTTCAACTTACTGCCCCCTACCAACTTTGGAGGTAGTACTCCAGAATCTCTTGAGATACAGTCAACCGAACTTAAATGTGCGGAGAATTGTGAATCTCAGAGTCCCGTTGAATTAGACCTCAGATCGGTAGAAAGCGAGCTTTTTGGAAACCAGGGTGAGTTTTTTATCATTCCAAATCCGGCCAACAGTGAAGTGATTCTGAAGACCATTGCAGACAAGGCAAAATCCATGGTCATTTTTGATGCTCAAGGCAAGAATGTTTGGAAAAAAATCCAACCAAGCACGGAAGCTGAGACCATCAACACCAGCACCTGGGCTGAAGGACTTTATCACATAACCGTTGAATTTAAAAATGGACATAAAACCAGTAAAAGGTTTGTCGTGCAACATTAAAATATAAAATTAGGTATGAAAAGGAATTAGCCTCCCATCAATTGACCGGGGAGGCTTTTTCTTTTTAGCCAAATCCCTCAATTATAAAATCTGGTGCTTAACTTTAAGCCGCAGATTGCGGGTTTGGCTGCAAATTTTACTTTTTAATTTAATTGAATGAATCTCATGAAGTCTACTTCCCTTTCAGTTTTAATTTTACTAGGTTGGTTTGGTTTTTACAAATCCTTTTCCCAGAACACTTCCATCATTCAAAAACAAATTGAAGCAACTGTCAGCCTGGGAAAACCAGTCACCAAAATTAACTTGGTTCAGAAAAATTCTTTAAGATTCTCTACCTCTCCGGCCGGTCTAAAAAATTCGGCAAATGCAAGTATTTTCCGACCAGATGAAACGAAGTTGGCTATATGTTTGCGCACCAAACCTGCTCTACTTAACCTGGATATTACCTTACCAAACGGCGTCGCTACCGAACTGGTATTACAATCACAAAAACTGTATTCCAAAGATTCAAGAATCCTTAGTTCTGAAGATCCCGTTGGAATTCCTCTAAACATTGGACAGCATTTTAGTGGTTACATTCCCGGAAGGCCGGGCTCAATAGTTGCCCTGAGTATTTTTGAAAATGAAATTGCAGGTGTTATTTCAACCCCACAGGATGGCAACATCATTATAGGAAAATTGGACTCTCCTAATATAACAGAATCCACTTCCAACGAACATGTAATTTATTATGAAAATGATTTAGTAAAAAATTCAGGATTTCAATGTGGAATAACTGAAAACCATGAACTGTTCCAAAATCTTCGGGAGCAAACAGTAAGTCCGCAAGAAATATTTGCAAATAAATGCAGAACTGTAAAAGTTTTTTTGGAATGTGATTACAGAATGTATCAGGACAGGAACCTGCAAAAAAATCAGGTAGTTAGTTATGTGACCAGTGTTTTTAATGTGGTTAAAACTTTATATGCCAATGAATCTGTAAAAATAGAAATTTCAGACATCATGGTTTGGACTACACAAGACCCGTTTCCAAAAACCACTTTGCAAAATATCATTTATGGGTATGCAGATTATCGCAAGAACAATTTCAATGGAGATCTCGCACAACTGGTGAGTACTTTTCCAACTCAGGGAGGGATCGCATTTGTGAATGGTTTGTGTACTCCCTACAATGGACAAATAGGTCCACACTCATATGCTTACATTTACAATACTTTCAATACGCTGCCGACGTATTCCTGGACCGTGGAAGTAATGGCCCACGAACTGGGACACAACTTTGGAAGCTGGCATACTCACTCGTGTGTTTGGGGACCTCAGAAAAATACACAGATAGATAATTGTCAACCTCCTGATGTGGGTAGCTGTAATCCCGGGCCTACTCCAAATGGGGGTGGTACCATCATGAGTTACTGTCATTTGACGGGTGTGGGAATAAATTTTTCAAAAGGATTTGGGCAAGAACCCGGCGATGTTCTCAGGAATGCGGTTAATACGAAGACCTGTCTGACAGCCGTCTTTACACCAACTCAAAAATTAAATCTCCAGGGACCCTATTTTGAAGGAGACAATTTAAAAATTCAAGCCAAGCCTGTTAAAGCAAATTATACCTACGATTGGTTCCATTATGATTATAAATTACCCGGAAAGAATGATACATTTCTGGACATCAAATATTCCGGAATTTATAAAGCGGCGGTATCAGATAATTGCACAGAATACGCAGACCCAGATACTGTGAAAATTGGAGAATTTCAAGTCAACCTGGGTTGTCCAGTATTGAAAGGAAAAACAGATTCCATCATGAGTCAAATAGTGGTGGACGTTGACAATTTTGCTAAATCAGATACCCTTATTTTTCCTCCGGGCTTATTTGCCAACATTCCAACTAAGGCACTAGATGTATTGGTTGAATTGCAGACCCGCATAGCTCCTAAAAATCAGTCATGGGTGCGCAGTGTGCTTACTTCTTACCAGTCACCCACAACGGTTGGTATTGTAACAAATGATTACAGACCCGGTGAAAACACTACTGCATTTCCAAATAATCCAAAATCATTTTCGAAAATTATGGGTCGATTTGATCCTACCGGGACCTGGATATTTACTCACCGCGATGATCGAAATGACAATGGTGTTGATGCTCAAGTTACCATCAGTTTGGTGGTCAAATGGAGAATGCCTGATACTGTTTTGAACTGCACCTTACCCATCTGTGAAGGAAGTAACAAAACATTGGATCCGGTTATCCCGGGTGCCACTTACAAATGGTCTACCGGTGAAACTTCTAAAACAATCCAGGTGCAAACCCCGGGAATTTATGCAGTCACTGTAACTAAAGGAAATAAATCTTCCAGTCATCAGGTAACGCTGGTCAATAAATCTACGCAGTTTTCTCAGTCAATTAACAAATGTGAAGGAGAAATACTAAAAGTGGGAAATTCAATTTACAACAAAAGTGGCAGTTATCTGGATTCGCTCATTGCACAAGATGGATGCGACAGTATCCTTATCACAGAACTAAATGTCTGGCCTCAGAAAACAACAAATGACAGCGTCCAAATTTGTTACGGCGGTGTATATGCCGGAAAAATATTTTACCGCGATACTTTATTGAACTACCGAGCATTTGATGTCAACGGTTGCGACAGTATACATTTAATAAAAATCAAACTAAGTCCTGAAATTAAAATCAATTTTACTGTGACTCCATTGTGCGAAAATGAGGGTGGAAGCATAGAAGTTTTTACGAGCGGAGGTAGTGGAAATTTTAATTACTTATGGACAAACCAGCAATCAACTTCAAAAATCGAAAATCTTCCTTCGGGGAACTATGAGTGTTTTGTTACAGATCAACAAGGTTGCTCCAAAAAAGATTCTGTTTCATTAAAGAACTATGATTCTGTTTCTGTTTCAGTGGTGGTGAAGGATGTAAAATGCTTTGGAGAAAGCAATGGCAGTATTGAACTGCAGTTGTTGTCAGGAACGGAACCAATCAACTATTTATGGAGTAACAATCAGACTACTCCCTTCATTGACAATCTAGTTTCTGGTAATTATACCTTGTATTTAAGAGATCAAAATGGATGTCGCCTGGAACAAACTATTAAAGTGGGAAGTCCTGATCTTTTATTAGCTGACTTGATTCTTAAACCCAGTTCCGGGAACAATGGAAGTGCAAAATTAAATATAACCGGTGGTAAGCCTCCTTACACTTTCTTGTGGAGCACAGGAGAAACAACAGAGCAAATCTCCATGCTTGCTCCCGGTTCCTACTCCATTTTAATAACTGATTCGAATGGATGCAACCGGACAGAAAGTTTTGTAATAGTCAGTTCAGTAAGTACCATTAATCCAGGTTCAGACGATATTTTCGTGAGTTTTAATTCTACACAGGACCTGCTACTGGTCACATCTAAAATTTCCAATCTAAACCAGATAGAACTTTTTGATCTCAGCGGAAAATCAATCGGTCATTCTTTCCTTACTTCTGCTAAGGAAGGAGTGTTAAATCTAAGAAATGTTTTACCGGGGATCTTTTTAGTTAAGGTGACTTTAGAGAACAATGAAATGATTTACTTCAGAAAGATTAAAACAAAATAACCAAGTCCCAATTTTTAAAAACTATTTGGGAGGGTGCTTAAGATTGAATGGAACAGATTTTTTTTCTGAAAAAGAACAGATCTCGAATGAGTCCTGAGTTAAGTACCCATCATTAAGATTGAGCATAGATTCATGCATAATAAATTTTCCAATGCTTGTTATGAAGTACATAAAAAGTATTATTTCAGTTAAAAGCCTGATTTAATAAAATTGTATTCTCGTTTAAGTCTGAGTTTAAATTCTATTTCCCAAAGTTAAGCACCTACATTTCATAACAGGAGTTCCCTTTGACATGGCAAAAGAATTTAAATACTCCGAAGAGCTTACTAAAACTTTTGTCTTAAAAGAAACGAGTGTTTCAATTGTAAATTAAAATGGAAAGAATTAACGTGGCCTTCAATATTGAATTGAGTGATCCAATTTACGACCTTAAGTTGAGGAGTACTGTTTATGAATGCTTTTTATCAATGGTGTTCAAGTTGGGACAAAAAAAATCCCCGGACTGAAGTCAATCCGGGGAAACTCTTAATCAAAACCTATTTATTATCTGATAGCGTTTACACCTTTTCCGATTTCTACGCCTTGTTTCTCTCCGGCCTCCAAACTAAATCTATAGTGGATACCGCCGTAAAGATTTGAAGTAGAAATTTCTTCTTCCATGTGTGAAAATGATTTGAATGATCTAGGAGATCCATCAATGTCTTTTCTGAACTCATAAGTCCTATCGGTAAATGCATAATTATAACCGAACAATCCACCCAACACTTCAGCACTGGCGGCAGCTAAAGCAGCCGGACTGGAAGAATACTCAGGAGTAGCAGTTGGATTGATAAGGGATAAAAAGTCATTGTCGATGTATTGACGAATGTAAGTTTCAGGTCTTACTGTATTGTATGTGTATTTAGTTTTCCAAGCCATAACAGTTGCGTCATGGAGGGTAATGCCCAACTTCATAAATGCGAACGCACAAAAGCCAAGGTCCTTATTTTCTGTATTCAGTATCTGAGCCAAAATTGACATCAGGTGTCCAGCAGGTGTGATGCTGTTGTCTTGCTCATCATTCCAATATTTAACCATAATCTCTTCCTGACGGCTTAGGTTTTCTACTCTATTGCGAACTTCCAATGCGTAAGCATAAAAAGAGGATGATTTGTCTTCACTAAAATTAGGCGGAGCAATCATCTCTGCTTTGATGGTGTGGTATGCAAGAAAAGTTCTTACCTGTCCCCAGTAAGGCTGGAGTGGCTTGCGAATTTTATTAGAAGTTGGTGACCAAAAGCCTTGGCCGTTAGGTCCGGTATAATTGCTTGGGTAATTATTCAAGAAAGCATCCTCCTGATTGTCTGTTCTGGAATAATTATAGATGGCGGAAGCCTGAGCAGCGCCATAGGCCATGGAGGATTCTGCCACCGCTTTGGTAACATTGGGAAGAATGGCATTCTGGTACTTATTGTATAACTTTTCTATAGCTTCCAAACCTGCAGGGCTTGAATTCCTATAAATCATTTTGTACAAATGATACATGCTTTCATTAAAAGCCAGCCCCCAATCCAGGTTACCAGAATTAACATCATGCATGGTACCAGGTGTAAATCCGGCAAGTTTACCCTGCATGGATTTGTAATCTTTCATACCGGGAACCAAAACTTCATACATGCCCAATCCGATATAAGCAAAAGCTCTGGCAGCAACAGGAACGGTGAAACCGGGAGTCTCTTTTGTTAACTCAAGAGACAGATTCATCCATTCGGTAGAAATCTGACCTTTTTCATTGGAAAGTTTGTTAACGAGCGCCACATCAACAGTCGCATCATCTTTAACGCAGGAGGGTAAGAAAAACAAGCATGCGAGGGAGCATACCATTAATTTTCTTGCAGTTGAAAGAAATTGCCTCATGTTTTTTAGATTTTATAGTTTTCAAATTCAATTAATCTAACGCTAAATCCAATTACGGAAATAGCAACATGATTGCGGCATTAGATCGGAATCGATCTAAAGAAACAAAGGGAAGAATACAGCACAAATATAGAAAGCCCTTTTTGATTATCCAAATATTGTCAAGTCTTTTTTTAAAAAATCAGGGTTTCCCCCTACTAATTAGGTGATAAATATATTACATATAATTATATGCTTTAAAGTTTGATTTACTGTAATTTAAACAAATAAATCCCTTTTAATAAGTCGAAAGGACTTCAGACGAAAATTTGTTAAATACATGCTTTTTTCTTATATATTATATTGATATATATTGAATAACACATTATACTTATATATAATATATAATTTGACAAAAAATAATTAAAATAAATTTAAATTATTAAACTGCCATCGTCATCCTTTTATAAATCAGCCATAAATGACATATGAATTGAAAGGATCTACGGACCAATTCTACCTCGTCGTCGGCAAAGGGCTTTACTTTTCTACCAATAATTTGAATTTGGTGTAGCTGAAACCGGTGGAAGTGTTGGCAAGGATGTCCAGATCCACCGTTTGAGGTCCCGATTTGTCTTTGGAATTGTACTTGATCTTAATTGAACTTCTTTGTCCGGGCTTTACAGGCAGTCTTGTATAATCCAGTGTGGTACATTCGCAGGCAGTGATTAATTCAATCTTCAAGTCAGCCTGGCCTGAATTGGTAAAATAGATTACCTTCTCCAGCACCTCTCCCTGGCGGATGGTTCCGAAATCATAGCTGCTGGAATCAAATTCAATTTTGGCAACTGCTATAATCGTATCGGCAGGAGGATTGGCCTGTTCCTTTTGTACAGCAGGCATTTCAGCCATCTGAACTTTAGAACTTAGGCATGCACAGCACAACAGGCTTATCAAAATTGAACAGGAACAGAAAAAAAAACATATCGGTTTCATAGTCTTTGAAAAAAAACACCCGGTTTAAAACGTTAAACCAGGTGCCTTATATTTTAAATTCAAAAATGTTTATCTTTTTGAAGCCTTCCCTTTTTTGTTGAGGACTTCTTTTCTGACTTCAATGGTAGTTGGTCCTTCGAGAATCTTAAATTCAGTCCTGCGGTTAAATCTGTGTTCGTCGTCGCTGCAGTCTTCCCCATTGGTGCAATTATTCAGGATCACTGTTTCTCCATACCCTTTAGCCTTGATTCTTTTGCCATCCACTCCTTTATTCACCAACCACCTTCGAGCTGAATTGGCTCTTCTTTCTGACAATTTAAGATTATAGGTATCGTCTCCTCTGGAATCCGTGTGCGATCCAAGTTCGATGACCATATTGGGATATTTACTCATCAAATCCAAAATGGCACTTAAATCCTTTTCGGCATCCTTTAATATTTTGTCGTCGTCAAAATCATAATAGATGTTGCTTAATCTGATTGGTTCATTGATCGTAATAATTTCAATATCTGATTCAGGAGGCATCATTTTGAAGAGAAACTCTTTGTTGATAACCTGATCTTCAGTAATTCCAACTGTATTCAATTGAATCTCCTGTGGAAAATATCCATCTTTAGAAATTACTAATTTATAGGACTTGTCCTTATCCAACAGATAGTTGACCTGATTTCCTTCAGAGTTGGATTTAGTTTGGATATTTCCTTCTTTACCCATGCTCATTTCCACCAACTGGCAAGTGATGCCTTTGAGTGGCTTTTTTGCTTCTGTTTTAGCAATGGCGTTTAATTCGATGACCAACTTTCTTTTGTTCACCAAATAAATGTCATCACAGCAAGTTTTGCCTTTAAGTGACTTGGATTCAGGATCAGGTCGATTCGATACGAGAAATCCTCTTTCCCCATCTGCACTTACTCGGTAGTAAAGATCATCGGTCGAAGTATTGATCGGTGTGCCTACATTTTTTGGTTCTGACCATTCGGATCCATTCCAATTGGAAACAAAAACGTCAAAGCCACCGATATTAGGCCATCCTTCAGAACTGAAATAAAGTTTTCCGTCCTGATAAAAAGGAGTCAGGTCATCAGAAACGGTGTTCAGACTTCCCAAATTTACAGGTTCACTGTATTGTCCTTCTCCTGTTTTAGTGGCGTAGTAAAGATCGAATCCTCCCTTCCCACCTGGAATGTTTGCGGAGAAAAAGAGTACTTTACTTCCAAACAATTCACCTTCGTAGGGATGTCTGGACATATAATCTCCATTCACGCCGGTCACTTCGAGTGCCGGGCTCCAGCCTGACGCTGTTTTGGAAGAGGCATAAATTTTACTTTCATCCATGTGTCCACCTTCTGACAGTGTCCTTGTAAAAAACATGATGGTTCCGTCTTTACTAAAACTCACATTAGAACTGTGGTATCCTTCCCTATTGATCAATTCTTCCAGTTCGGTTCCTTTCGCATATCCCTTTCCTTCTGAGTAAGCAGATTGAAAAAGTTTACTAAAATGCACCCCGCCTTCTTCTTTAGAATCTTTGGAAGAGAGCGAACCGTAGTATAAATTGCCATCAACGTCTAAGGCAGGACTGCTCTGCGATTCAGGATTATTCACCTGGTTACCGGCATTTTTGACGATCAGACTTACATTTTCTTTCATGGTTTCCAGTAAGGCAATTCCGGCCAGTTCATTTTGAGCTATTGTCAACAATGTGCTGTCTTGACCGGTCGCCAAATAATTGCTGAACTCAGCTGCTGCCTCTGTGTATTGAGCATTCATTTTAAGGGTTTTGCCATAGGCGACACGCTCCTCAAAATATTTATTGCTCTTATCTCTGCTGAGGACCCGACCAAACCAGGTTGCAGATTTGTTGTAATCTCGCAGTAAAAAATGAGTCTTGGCAATTTTAATGGCAAGATCCTTTTCTTTTATTTCTTTATAGGCCTTCTCATACTGGTCGAGGGCGTTGTAGTATTGACCTTTTTCGATTTGTTCATCACCGGACTTAATCAAGGCGGCTGGTGTGTTGCCACTGACCGGCTGTCCAAATAATCCGAAGGAAATGGTGGAGAATATCAAAAAGGTAATGAATATTTTATTCATAATCAGGAAAATTCAATAAGTGATTTAAAATCTTGGACAAAATACTTTTGGTTTTGGATTCGGTTTTTTGGTCACGGTACCCACGTACATAATGCCAAACTCGATAGCCCCAAAACCGCCGGGACTCTGTGAAGAGCTAAGTGATGAAAGTGTCTGGTCATACCCCACCTGGAATCTTATTTTTTTAATATCCATGCCAAGCATAACCTGGGCTGCATCCCCAATTCTATAACCGAGTCCTCCATTCAGACGGATTCCTTTTTCAACATTAAACAAATAGCTGACCATGCATTGAGGAACCACGGTAGTAAAAGTTTTTAAATTTCGGATCCACAACATGGGACGCACATCTACTTTTTCATTCAAGTGATAATCCATCCCTGCCTGGGCGGTTAATAATGTGCCTAATTTATTTCCTGAGCCCCCGGAACTGAGATTTACAGTTGGATTGTTTACCCGTCCTGCATTAAAACCAATTTTCAGTCCATGTTTTTTAGCGCTGATGGATGTATTGTATGCAAGGCCTATGGAAATGTCCGTATAATTAGCCTTGTCCTGTAATTTACCCAAATCGGCACTTCCTCCACCGGGATTATTGATGCCACTTTCAAAGATTGCCTTGTCTTTATTCTTAATGTTCATGTTCACTCCTCCGTATTGAGCGCCCAATGAAATGTCACTTCCTTTGGCCAATGCAAGATGGTAGGATGCCTGTGCAATAAATCCACCGGTACCCAATCCTATGGCTCCTGATCTGTCCTGAAGAAAGTTCATACCGAAGCCTACCCAATCCTTCTTTCTAAATCCCCAGGGAAAGGTCGCATCAATGTAGAAGTTGAGCGTTCTGAATTCAGATCCTAGTCCGGTAATAGAAGCCGCCTGATCTCTGAAAATGCCCCCTATTCTGTAAGAACCATTAAAACCGCCCACATTTGCCGGATTGACATGGAGGGGAGAAAATTCAAATTGAGTAAAATGTATGTCTTGCGCAATGATGCGGTCTGCCCCTGACCACAGCAGCAAACCAAATGCAACGAGTAATTTTAACTTCATACTGATATTTATAATAAAGCCGAAATATACAGATTATTCTCATCTGAATTCAAATCAAGGGCCAAATTGAACGGTTTTTTAACTTAAAAATGACCGGTGGAGGAAATCGGGACGATTATAGGCTTGAAACAAGAATAAAGTTAATGATTTATTGTATTCGCTAATGGAAAATTGAATACATTTGGACACAAGTTTATATTCATTAATTTTAAATTTATTCATATGAGTCAATTCGAAGAAAAAGTTTCAGAAATGTTGTCAGAAGCCACTAAACTGGGCTGGACTGTCAACGAAGACTTACTTACCAAAATAGCAAAAGGTCTAGGCCCCTCCATTTACAACGCGGATTCCTCACTGGTGTCTTCCAGTGATCAGGCAGAGCTGGATCGGGTAAAACAAAATTTCCTGATTGGCAAACTGGGATGTGCGGACAACGAATCGCTTGACCAAGCGATCGATGAGGTGGTTCAGGCATTTGGCTCCAGCAACAGAAACAAACACCGAATTCTGTTTTACTATCAGTTGGTTGTAAAATTGGGAAAAGAATCTGTTTATAATTAAAAATCTCAATGTACTAAATTTTAAAAAGCTTGTTCTACACACGTAGGACAAGCTTTTTTTTTGCCAGCTGGCTTTGAAAATTAACTTCAGAAATCTTTTTCACAAACAGAAAATCTATTCGGTCAAGTCAAAAATTTCGGGAGAAACCTGTTTTGCGGACCCCGTTATTCACTAAAGTTGGCCTAAATTCCATCCTATTATCCTAGTTCTTTTTTGTCTCTTAAGTAACTACATTTCAACTATCTGTAAACCAAGGTTTTTAGCTTGTCGTTTTAACTTCTTAATTTGATTTTCTTTAAACCCATCCATATATTTTTCGATTGGTATTGGGTTAAATTTAACCCTTTCTTTTATCATTTTATAAAAAATAGCCGCAATTTTTCTTGCAGTCGCAACAATTGCTTTTGGCGCCCCCTTTTTTGCTTTTATACGATTATAAAACATCGCTAACCAATTTTTGCTACGCTGTATGGCAAACGCCGCCATTCTAAATATTTGACCTGCGTGGTTTTTCTTTTTTGGAATCCGGCTACTTAATACTTTCCCTCCTGATATTTTATTATTCGGGGCTAAGTTTAACCATGATGTAAAGTGTTTTACCGTTGGCCATTTACTCATATCTAATCCGACTTCGCTTATAATTTCTATAGCATTTGTTTCCGTAATCCCAAAAATTTCTGCTAAATCCGTCCCCGTTAGTTCGTACAACATTTCCTTTCCGTTAAAATTCAAATTATTTTTATTACTCTTTTCTTTTTTTGGGGCTCCACAAATGTATCTACTCCGGATTTTTCACGAAGATGCTCTTCTATTTTAGCATCGCATTCCTTTAGCTTAAGATGATAGAATTGATATATTGAATAACTTTGCTCTAGTTCAAAAACGTGTTCTTCTTTCCAAACCCCCGTTAAGGATTTTATAATACCCTCTTTTTATGAGCTCTAATTCTACTATCGCAACAAGATGCTAATATCTCTGCGTTTCGTTCACCAGCTATGATGGATTTTATGATCTCTTGTCCAGATTTACCTGTAATATCCGCAATAACATGTTGTATTTTAATATTCATTTGTTCTAAAGCTTTATGCATCATGCGAATATGTGTAGCTGACATTTCAATTAAATTTTTTCGATGACGCATATATGCTCTTAATTTACGAGTAAACTTATCGGGTTGAAAACTTGCAGATAATAATCCGCAACTGTGTAATTGACGTATCCAATCAGCATCGCTAACATCTGTTTTCTTTCCTCTTACATTTTTTACATGTTTAGCTGTAACTAATACAACATCAAAACCCGCATCTTCTAATACTAAAAATAAACTTACCCAGTAAATACCGGTAGCCTCCATAGCAACTGTATCTACTTTGCATTCTTTTAAAAAACACAACTAGGGCGTGTAAGTCTTCAGTAAAGGCGCCAAAGGCTCTTATTGGTTTTTCAGTGGATTCAGGATTAACTGCTACATAATGTTCTTTGCTTGATATATCTATACCTGCCGCGTTAGGATAAATAATCGGAAATGCTTTTGGTTTTTTTTTCTTTCATTTTCTTAAAATTTTAAAGTGAATAAAACGAAAGCAGTGTTAAGGTTCTGAGTAATTATCGTATAAGCTTTAAACGGGGTTTCGCCAAAGGCGAACCACCAAAATGGATTGTCATTCAAAGAACACTACCAAACTTGATAAGGGGCTGCGAGCACCATAACAAAAAACGGTTTTTGTAAACACTGCTTTACATCTCGCAAGTTACTTTAAAGGATTGAGAGCGGAGCCGCTGTTATAAACTTAATACAAAAAAGAACCAAAAAAAATCAAGGCTGTTTTCATTTCTTAACGCTAAAACTGATCTAAAAAGCTAAACAAAATAAACTCGCCTTGAGCATATATAATAGCTCTAGGCTTTACTGTTATAAATTTTTCAGCATTTCTGCAAGCGAGCTCAAACAGTATTTTGTTCTTAACGCTTTTTAAATCAGTTTTAGCTAAAATGAAAAAGGCCGATCTGAATTTCTCATTCGATAACTATATGAGGTGTCGGAATCTAATTAATACAGCTACATAAGATGTTTAATTTCTACTTAATCCCCATAAAATTTACCTGACTCAATTTATTTCAGATTACAAAAGATATAGAGATTCAGATTACAATGCAAAGTTGAATGCGTTGTAATCGAGATTAAAATTTTTATCGTAACAGCAACCTTTCGAATGAATTTTATCTTGCAAAGGCCGTTGCTCGTTTTTCACGGATGACCGTCACCTTTACCTGACCCGGATACTGCATTTCATCCTGAATCTTTTGTGAGATCATGAATGCCAAATCATCCGCATACTGGTCGGTAACTTTTTCACTCTCCACAATTACCCGTAATTCACGACCTGCTTGTAAAGCATATGCCTTGGATACGCCTTCATAAGCCATCGCCAATTCCTCCAATTCATTAATCCGCTTAAGGTAACTTTCCAAAATTTCCCGACGCGCACCCGGTCTCGCTCCGGAGATGGCATCACAAGCCTGTACAATCGGAGAAATAATGTTATTCATTTCAATCTCATCATGATGGGCTCCGACTGCGTTGATGATCACTTCATGCTCGTTGTATTTTTCACACAGTTTCATGCCAAACAAAGCATGGGATAATTCTGATTCTTCTTCTGCCACTTTTCCAATATCATGCAACAATCCGGCTCTCTTAGCCATTTTGATCTGTTTTGGATTCAATCCAAGTTCTGCAGCCATTACAGCGCACAGGTTCGCAGTTTCAGAGGAGTGTTCCAATAGATTTTGGCCATAGGAAGAACGAAATCTCATTCGACCAACCATTTTTACCAAATACGGATCTAATCCATGAATGTCGAGGTCGATGATGGTACGTTCTCCGATTTCTACTATCTGTTCGTCCAGTTGTTTTTTAACCTTGGCTACCACTTCTTCAATTCTGGCCGGGTGAATTCTACCATCGGCTACTAATCTTTTCAAGGACAATCGGGCGATCTCTCTTCTGATCGGATCAAAACTTGAGATGACAATTGCTTCCGGGGTGTCATCGACTACAATTTCTGCACCGGTAGCAGCTTCCAGGGCTCTGATGTTACGCCCTTCCCTTCCGATAATCTGTCCTTTGATGTCGTCACTGTCCAGATTGAACACAGACACACTGTTCTCAATCGTGTATTCAGCACACATCCTTTGAATGGTCTGGATGACAATTTTCTTGGCTTCTTTATTTGCGTTTGCCTTTGCATTTTCAATTACTTCCCGTTCGATTACCAGGGCATCATTACTTGCTTTTGCTCTTACCGCGGTCAGTAAAATTTCCTTTGCTTCACTTTCTGATAATTTGGCGATTTGCTGAAGTTCGTGGATGCGCTTCTCATTGGCCTCTTCCAATTCTTCTTTTTTCTTGGCGACAATTTTCAATTGCTTGTCTAGATTTTCCCGCACCGTTTTAATCTCTGCTTCTCTGTTCTCGACATCCAGTTTTAGCGTTTTAACTTCTTTTTCGATTACACCCAATTTGAGTTCACGCTCTTTAAGTTCAATCATCTGACCGGACTTAAAACTTTCAAATTCAGACTTCAGTCTGTTGAAATTGTCTTTTGTTTCTCCAATTTTTTGTTGCTTAATGCTCTCATTTTTGGTTTCTGCTTTGGAAACAATCTTTTCAGCTTTGTTTTCAGCTTCGTCCAGAATTCTTTTGGCGGCTAATTTGGCTTTTTCCAATTCAAGATCGGAAATCTGATTAATCTCATCAACTTTCTTTTGGTTGGATCTTACAAGGAGGCTCCTGACGATAAAAAACCCGGCACCACCTCCTCCGGCGATTCCCAACAATAATCCCAATATACTTTCCATGCTCTTAAAGATTTAAGAAGCCTGAATATCAATTAGTTATGTTAGTCCCGGAAGCTTGGAAGGATACTTAAAGCTCAAACCAGGGGATTTGTCCCCTCACACTGCACTAATGAACCAAAGTATAAAATCATAAAATATAATGACAATAACAAAAACGGATTAAATCATTTTACAACGCCCCAAATTCCTTCCAGGTTTTCTCACAATAACTTATGATACAGACCTATATATATTATAAAAAAAAAGCTTTATAAGCCTCTTACCGGCCATAAAACCCCTGATGCAAATTTAGGTAAATTTTCTGTTATTTAAAAATAAACTTTGTAATTACCGTCGGATAATGGCTCCGAGGTCTTTTTCATAGGCCTTGATGATTTTATCCATCTGAATATCCAACTCCTGACTGGAGAGCGATCTTTCTCTGGATTCAAAAAGCAGACTCAGTGCATATGATTTTTTACCCGGCCCAAGCTGTTCTTCATTTCGGTAAATATCAAACAAACTCAACTCTCTGAGATTTTTTCCGGACTTGCTTTGCGCAATATCCTTTAGACTGGAAAATGGAACAGATTCATCAATAACAACTGCCAGGTCTCTTCTCGAAGAAGGAAATTTGCTGACCTCCTGATACTGAATCTTCTGACCACTCATCAATTGGTAGAGTATGGCCAGATCAATCTCGGCGTAAAAAACAGGTTTCTTTATTTCATAAAGGGAAGAAAGTGATTGTGAAATCAATCCCGCACCGGCAATCTTTCTATTCTGCTTACTCCAAACATACTGATAACTGTAAAACAGTTCAGCGTGCGTCTCAGATTGAACAATGCCCTCCATTCCCAATGAACTAAGGATACCATCGACCAATGCTTTTGCAGTAAAAAATCCTACCTGGTCCGGTTTTGGCTTGGTCCAATGGGCCTCTCCTTCTGCTCCTGTAAGCCAAATACCTAATTTATGGACTTCCTTGAATTTCTCTCCTTTCCTTACATAGTCTTTCGCGAACTCGAAAAGTGCGAGATCGGATTGCTGTCTGTTCTGATTGAACTGGATACTTTCCAGGCCATTCAACACCGTTGACGGTTTCATGATATCCAACGAGACGTTGGAGGTGTTATTTACATAAACCAATTCTTCTTCTTTCCATAAGCCGGATTTCAGACAAAGCTGTGAATTCCCCAAAGAAATATTCATGATTTCGGTAAGTCCTCTGGCACAAAGCCAATCCCCCAATTGTTTTTTAAGGGAAAACAAAGAAGGCACATGTTGTGGAAAAGATATGCGAATATTGTCCGGGACCGGAATGTGGTCAAAACCATACACCCTGGTAATTTCTTCGGTGACATCCGCTAACCTGGTAACGTCCGGCTTATTGGTTGGAACGCTGACCAGGTAATTTCCATCCCGATGATCCATCAGTTCCATTTCCAGTGCAAAAAGAACTTTTTTGAAAGTCTCATCATTTAGATCAAGGCCACTGAGTGAGTTTACCTTATCCAACTTTAATTCAATCTGAACAGGCTGGATGGGTTCAGGATAAATATCGATCCATTCAGAAGCTATTTGCGCTCCACCATATTCCTGGAGGAGGCTTACTGCCTTGTGAAGAGCTTTGAGTGTAATGTTGGGGTCAGATCCTTTTTCAAAGGTGCGTGCAGCCTGTGATCGGATCAAATGAGCGGTGCTGGACTTACGGATGGAGGAGGCATTAAAATGTGCTGATTCAAGAAAAAGTGAAGTGGTCCCATCACTGATTCCACTTTCTGCGCCACCCAGAACACCCGCTATGCAAAGAGGTTTTGAATCATCGTCGCAAATCATGAGGTCCTCTGACCGAAGTTTTCTTTCTACCCCATCCAATGTTTGGAAGGAAGTACCGGCATTTAATGTTTTAACTCTTATGCCCTTTCCGATTTTTTGTAAATCAAATGCGTGTAGTGGCTGCCCCATGTCAAACATGATAAAGTTGGTGATGTCCACTACATTGTTGATCGGTTTGAGATCCATGGCTATGATGCGCTGTTGAAGCCATTCCGGGGAAGGCCCAATCTTCACATTCTTCAGGCAAATGCCGGAATATCTTGGACACAAATCAGCTCTTTCAATATGGATGCCCAATTCAATTGATTGATTGACCTGATGTTTAATTAGATCTTGATCAATCGAATTTTTCAATTTTGCTGTTGGGTTTTCGTGAACCTTTATCCAGGCCAGCAAATCTTTTGCCACGCCCAGATGGTTGGTTGCATCTGCCCTGTTGGGGGTCAGCCCAATTTCAAAAATGGTATCACTTTCCAGATTCAGGTAATCAGCTGCCTTGGTACCGGGAACAGCGGATGGTTCTAAAATTAAGATTCCATCATGACTTTGTCCAATGCCCAACTCATCTTCCGCACAAATCATTCCCATGGACTCTTCCCCTCTGATCTTTCCTTTTTTGATTTTAATAGGCTCACCGGTCGTTGGATGAAGTTCCGCACCTTCCAGGGCGACCAAAACCTTTTGGCCTGTCGCTACATTGGGTGCACCGCAGACAATTTGCAATATCGCTTCATTTCCAACATTGACTTTGGTCAATCGCAAACGATCCGCATTGGGATGCTGCCACACCTCCAACACCTCACCCACCACAACGGACTTCAGTCCACCGGCAACTTTCTCCTGTGTCTCCATCCCTTCCACTTCCAGACCTAAAGAGGTAAGTATGTCTGCAATTTGTTCCGGAGATTTATCCAATTCCAGAAAATCCTTCAACCAATTCAACGAAATGCGCATAAGCTCAAATAATCTGCAAAGAGAAGGAATTTTTGGGGAAAACGGATAGGTATTGCCCAGAAAAGTAGGAAATGGTTATTATTAAGAGTGATAAATACTCAGTCTGTTCATTTTTTTTAAGAAAATTAATTCTAAAAATTGATTGTTCAAGCGGGAGTCTCCATCCCATTATGGTTGTAATCCAAAAATTAATAATCTAAAAATACCTCGCGCGCAAAAAACTTAACTGTCAACAAAAAAAAAGGATCTTACAAATCAATGTATTATCCATTTTATATAATAAAAGAGGGGGAAATACCCCCCTCTTTGTTCAAGGGGAGTTAATTTCTTACAACTAATTTTTGGATAATGGAATGGCCATTATTTAAAACCAACAGATAAAATCCACTGCCAGGAAATAAACCCGCATTTAATTTCAGGCGGTTAAATTTATCTAACTGAAATTGATTGGACTGATATAACATTTTACCTTCCAGATTGTAAATCTGTAAGTTTTGTGGTAAATTTTCCAGGTTAGAAAACTCGACATTCAGGTCGCCATCAAAGGGGTTAGGATAAACATGAAGTGAATTCAAATTGGTCTTTGGATCTGATGTTGCCGTGAGGTTTCTTTCTTCCAATTGAGGAGTGGACAGCTCAATATCGGAACCAATAACAAATAAGGGAATTGGAAAATGCTTTGAAGACAATGCTTCATTCAGCATCCCGTTAAATTTGGATTTCACTCTGATTTTTAAAAATTTTCCATAAATCGTAAACAAACTAACATTAGAATTTAATAGTAAACACCTCCAGTCACCACCCTTATTAATAATATAATCCACATCCTTGTTAAGATTTAAAATCGGAGATGATATATTAAGAACATCAAGTTTATTTTCATCAAACAATTGACCCAACTGAATACCATACACATTGTACTCTTCAGCTGTACTCATCCAAACATCATATTCCTCCCCTTGTCTGACACTAAAATTGTCAACGAAAAATTTAAAATTTTCAGCAGATCTGTATTCATTCAACTCATTCCTGAAGAAAAAGCTACTTCCATTAACATCCCCTTTAATCACCGGTACAATATCAAAATCGAAACGCGGAAGGTTGACAATATTCTGATCTGAAACTTTTATTGGATTTAAAATATCCGCTGTATAAAGTTGGACAGATTCACATTTAAATTTAGTTATAGAACCTAAAATGAAACGTCTGATATCAAAAATATCAAAAATGGTAATCTTATTATCACAATCAACATCGGCAGCAATTGATTCGTATGAATTAAATTTAATCTGGCCAAATAATCGTCGAATGATTTGAACCAAATCAAAAGTGGTTACGCCAAGAAAAGGAGGACTGGAAATTAATTCAGGAATCAAATAACCCTCTTGAGGATTTTTAGAAGTATCTATGCATAAACTATAATTTAAATTAGGAAAATTAATCGGTTCGCCACAAGCATATAAATTAAATTTATCAGCGCCGCTTTTCAATTTAAAGTTAAAATTTAATCGATTGGTAGAAGCACTTGATTGCAATTGATAATTTAAAATCCTACCGCCTAGAATATTTTTTGAGTTTGGTCCATTGGCTTTAGCCACAATTTCTAAAGTTGACAAACAATATGTCCTGTTTCCAGCCAAATCTGTAACAAATAAAATTTTGATATATTTTTTACCGCTATCCAATATATCAAATTTTTCTGATTTCACTAAACCCGCCGAATCAAAGGAAAAACTAATTTCACTACAATTATCATAACTACCTGCATCCAACAGATCAGGAAATACAGTTATCTCACCTGTGGGTGGCACATTAAGAATCAGATTTGAATTACACACCGCAACAGGCGGGATGGAGTCAGTCCCACAATAAACTTTAAAAATTTGAGTATGCATAAAGTTTTCACCTGAGCACCAATTCAGGACTGTCCATTGCCGTATTATCTTGTAATGAGTTCCGCATACATCGCTAAAACCAATTAATACAGTATCTGAATACGCTTGACCAAATTGATGACACAAATCTAATACGGGACTTCCGGAAAAAGCAGGATCCGGAATATAGCCATCCATCCTTTGCCAAGTATCCTTGCAATTAAGAGTTGGCAACTCCAATCCATCGTAATTTTGCAAATTTGAAAAAAGACTTGCATTCGTTCTTTGAAATTGAATAGTTTGGAGACAAACTTTATTTACCCCACCAGGAATCTTAGCTATCCAAGATCTCTCAATTTCAGCAACATAAGTATCTGCACATTTTCGTTGGATAATTTTATCGGTAAATAGAACGCTTACTTTAGGGCAAAACTCACTGTATTGAACACTGTACTCTAAATCTGAAACCCGTTCTATTTTATATAGTGTTGAAAATGGGAATCCAATAATCATAGGGTCCACTTCTTTAAAACAATTGGTCTGAATCGGATTGCAGGTAAATTCAAAATCGAGTGCAGGATCACAAGATCCTTGAATATTTATTACTACGTTTCCCCAGCAACTATTTCCGGAATTAGAATCCAAAACCGTATATTGAAATGAACGTGGTAAAGTTTCATCAATCTGAGTGAAAGACCTTGAGTTATTTCCAACCTTATAACTGATGTCGAAAATATGATCCTTACAATAGGACCCTTCCAGGAAATTGTCGACATCAATAGACAATGCTTCTCCAGCCTGGATATCAAATTTAACTAAATCATTGCACACAAGTGATGGTGTACATTTAGTCACTGTAATTTCTGTCGAAGCGGAGGATTGATTACCTGCTTGATCTGTAGCATAAACCTGAACAGATATCTTCAAACCAGGGGAATTTACAACTTTCATCTTCTGATCTTGGGCATCTTTTGAAAATGAAAATTTCATATTTTCCAATAATGTACAATTATCGATACAAAGACTCACCAAATCCTTTGCACTTAAGGAAATGTCAATAGAATTGTCCAGAGAAATTGTGTAATTGGATTTTAATGAGAAAAAAGGAGACTGGCTATCATTCGTGCAATCTTGTGCATAAACTGTCGTGAAAGTAATCTTGAAAATAAAGAAAATAAAAAACCATTTGGTGTTGATTGGAAAATAAAATTTCTTCATGGGATAAAATTATAAGTGATAAATTGATTTTTAAATTATTACGATCTTCAACGAATCCTATAGGATAAACCTGCTTGAAATCTAAGAGAACTATGCCTTTCACCGATACTGTTCTCCAGATCTCTCCAATACCATAATTCAGAAGAACCGGCAAGACCAACCATCCATTTAATTCCAGGTCGTATACTATATACTACTTGCATTCCATACAAAACGCTGCATGGAGGTTTAGTTCTTGAAATATTTTCACCATAATTATCCAAATCAAGGGACCTTAATGAATTGTTCGAAATCCTACCACTAAATTCCTGGTAAACTGGAACAGAAATTCCTGCATGATAAGAAAGGCTCCATTTTCTGTTCAAAGGATATTGGTATGAAATAATTGCAGGAATAGAAAGCAGAGTTCTGCTGTGATAAAGTTTACGCGAAACATTCCTAAAACTCCGAACGTTTATTGAGCCCGTATCATAAGAAACAACTTTTTGCGCATTTGTTTTTTCTGCAACAATTACACCATATAGAATTTGATTGACCGTATCTAGAAAATGTTGGTTTAACTGCAATAAAGCATATTGGTAATCTAAGCCAATGCCAAATTTAAGTCTACTTTTTAGATCAGTTTGAAAAAGGATTGTGGCACTAAAAACATCCAAGGGTCGCTCTAAGGTTTTGCGGGTCAAATATCCGTTACCGGAACCATTCAGACTTTGAAACAATTTACCATATGAACCCAACAAGCACATATCTACTTTAAAAGACTTTTTATGTCTCACATATTGACTCGATTCTATGAGATTTAAATTGGAAGATAAGTTCTCTTTATTCAATAGCTGGCCATGAATTGAAACAGGTAATAAAGAAATGGTCAGAGAATCAAAAGGAGTAGCATGTCTGGAAGAATTACTACTAAAAGAATCCTGAAAACTTATAGAATTATTGGGAATATCCAGACTTATCTCAAAAAAACCATTTCCATCTGTTGTATTACCCTGTTCAGCAAATAAACTGGGATTGTCCTTGGTCAAATCAAATTTAAACTGGGTGGATTTTTTGGTTAGTTCCTGTTTGTTAATTTTTTGAGAAAGAATTTTTTGAGGATGGATTAGAATATTCGTTTGATTATTTTTATTGCCCATTACAATTTTGGTCAAATCGTCCTTCCCAACATTATTAACTTCCATTGAGTGGCTATCTGGAGTGGACGCCAATTTAAATATACTGGATGGATGCTTAGAAACAAAATACACTAATGAAAGACAAGTCACTGTTACAGGCAATAATATCCAATAAACTATCCCTCTGCGTCTCTTCTTTTTCTCAAGTTTTGGCAAAAGCAAATCCCATTCCAGGTCAGTATCTACCGGTATAGATTCTTTCCCAATGATAAGTTTTAACCAATGATCAAATGAAACTTTTTTCATATCTAGTTGTGTATAGTAATTCCAATTTCTTTTTTAATAAAATGCGTGCTCTGGTCAATTGGGATCTGGAGGTACTCTCAGAAATTCCCAAAACGGAAGCAATGGCTGCATGATCCATGTTGTCAAAAACAAACATATTGAGTATTACCCTGTAACCATCCGGTAAATTTTGAATTTCTCTCAAAACCTCTTCTTCATGTAACACATCATGATCCACATGAATCAGCATTTCATTTTCAATTGAAATTTCGTCCAAGGGAAATATTTCCAATTTCTTTTTACTGAATGAAGAAAAAATACAATTTTTAGTAATGATGTAAACCCAGCCCAATAAGTCTCCTTGAGTATGATTAAAATTTCCAAGGCTTTTAAATATTTTGATATAGGCTTCCTGAAATAAATCCCGTGCATCTTCATGATTGCTGCAATATCTTCTACAAGTCGACATAACTTTAGCAGATGTAAAATCAAACAATTTCCGCTGGCAGGCTCTATCGTCGTCCAGACAACCATGAATAATAAGCTTTATTTCACTTCCCGTCAACATGTATATTCAACCTTAAAATATACTAAATTATGACCGCTCTAAAGAATACAATGTCTGAAAGGAATTTCTCCTTTGTTAAGTCATTCTCAATAATTACTTTTGGCAAAATACATTCCATAAACTCAAAGCCATTTTCATTAAACAGAAAAATATCAGGTTCATCAATGACTTCTTTTAACTTGTAAACATTTTGTATAAAAGAAGAGTGAGTCATTCTCCAATAAAAACCTCCTGATGGGTTAATCAGCTTTTCCAGGATCAACTTTTCGGAATACAATCCCTTGTTCCCATATTCAAAGATGAAAATGGTATTCTGAGAGTTTGCATTTGAAATTTTCCTTACCCTGCAATTGGAATACACCGTATCCGTCATATTAAAACTAAATCTAGCTAAACTTGTCATTTGGTCATCACAAAGTTTTAATACTAAATTTCCATTTGTATAAATATTAACTCTTTTGGAAAGACTGCTGACATTGTTTTTGATGTCAACCGCTGTAAGGGTATTGTCTTCCTCATTACATCCAAGCATTTTAATGGTATACTTACCGGATTCCCCAATTGGGAATACTAAGTAATTCTTCTCATTGTTGGACACAAGAATATAACCTTCAATGTTCGAACTCCCATCACATTGGAGCACTGCCCCTGAAATCTCACTATAAAAAGGAATTACAGTAGATAAGGATATGTTTTTTACTAAATTCTGATCACTACCCAAAATGTCGATTGAATGAATAAGCTGATTACATTCAGTTAAAACATTCAACCTTTGTGGCTCATTTTTTAAAAAGTATAATTTGAACTTTCCGGATATAGTACTCCGACTGGTATATAATTGTTCATACTTAAAGTCATTACCAATGTTCACAAAACTCAATGGATTCCCAATTTTACTTTCTAATACACCAGTCACAGAAACAAATTCATGGATTTCTCCAAGGCAGAGCTTTTCAGGATGTATTGTTTCAAATTGGTAACTGCCATTATCAAAAATAACCTTCGATTCAAATTTCCAAACACTTTTTCCTTTGTCATAATAATAGATTTCATTCGCAGCATTAGGGGTCGGTGAATTTGGACTATATTTAAAACCAATTTTTTTTGAAAAATGCAGCAATTCTCCAGAATCAAAACTTCTGACTTCAATTCCCAGTAAATTATCCGGACGCAACAATTTATTTTGCCCATTATCTAATGACGAAAAATAGCTTGTTTGTCGATGTGTTACAAGTTGTTCATTTCTAAATGCAGGGGCAATTCTATACTTTCCACTAAATGGAGCACCTGATTCTGTTAAGAGAGAATTTGCTGGAATGGTGACCTCATATAAATTTCCGAAATTGAACAGTGCATCAGACTCCGATGAAAAAGAATTCGTAAAAACCTTCTCCTCTAAGGCAGTCCTCCTGAAGGAAGTATCTCCAGCAAATCCATCTACAGGTTCAATACCATCAAAATAATTCTGTGCCCTTACAAAGAGATAATCCTGCAGATCATTTATATAAACATCTTTAAACCTATAAAAACCATTCAAATCCGTAATCTGTTTAATCCCGCCTATGGAAACTTCTGCTCCTGATATGGGATTACCTCCAGGATCCATGACAACCCCAATGATATTGGTTTGAATCAACTTGGTTGGGGGCTTTGGGTCCTCTGTATCGATTATGATCTTTTCGTCGCTTTCCCTACAGGAAAATATCCAGCATAGGCACCATATCAAAACATAACATTTCTTCATACGCATATTAGATAACTATAACTACTTTAAGTCTATAGGTTTCGCTGCATGAAGGTCAAAAAAAAATCCCAAAATGAAGGATTTACTAACAAATTGAGACTTGAGCAGTCAAGCACCACCTATTGATTGCCTGAAGATTAAACAAATTTTAAATAAAACCATGGCAAAAATGTCAATTTGCAAAAAATAAAGAAACTATGGTAAATTTCCATCTTCCAAGCAACATTCTTCTTTGCTAATCCCAAAAAAACCTCATTGGGATGTTGTCAATATTGCATAGCTTAAAACACTAAGCTAAGATTTTAATCCCCAAACCACATGTTTCTGAATCGCCAGCTTTTTGGACTTCCAAAGACGAAAGTGTGGAAGCAGTATGTTCCGGAATTTGCTCCAATTCCATAAAATCCATCAATCAATTCAACGAATTGCGTAAGCTAGGATAATCTGCAAAAAGAACGATTTTTATGCAAATCGGATAGGTATTGCTTAGAAAAGTAGGAACTGGTAATTATTATAGTATTAAATATTAGATCAATTCCATTTTTTAAAAAAAATACTCGTTCTTACTATTTGTTGATTCAGAAAGGGTCCCATTACATTCTTGTTGCAATTCAATTGTAATCTCTGTAAATTTATGTGCCAGGAATAATCGTTTAGATGACACTTTAATAAGGTTCTACTCCATTTAAATTAAGATGAACGTACGTAAATCCAACCTTTCCCTGATATATACGGAAACCGTAAAGTTTCTTAGCAATCAAAATCCTAAATTTTCTGTCACTGGATTATTACAATAAAGTGCAAAGTTAATTCATGCTGAATTGACTTAAAAATATGTAATCTATTATCTAACTATTTATTATATATATTTATTATTCATATATTTATTTTCAGGATACAAAAATGTAAAATATTGAATATATTCACCTGACGTTTTCTTAAGATGATGAATGGAACTATTGACTATAAGGAATCTATTCACAGAAAATGAATTAAACTTTGAGGAACCTTACATATAAAAGAATGAAAAGAAAGGTTTTAATTTTATTCCACCGATTAGAAAATGGGAGGCCACTTTAACTAAGCAAGAAAAACAACTAAAAAAATGAAAAATATAAGAAATAAAGTTCTGCAAAGCTTGCCAAATCTGTATAAGTATGCGAAGTGAAATATTGTATATATGTAAGTTAATTGACCAAACTAAAAAATTACCCTATAAATTTGATTCCAATGAATAACACAGAACAAATCTCTATCCCCTCTCCCCCGTTAAAAAATATTGATAAACAGCAGATCCGCAATGGCCAACACCAAGGAAAGGATGTATTGTTGTTAAACTTCCCGGAAAGTAATTCGATTCAGGAAGAATTGAGAAAAAATCTCTCTTTGGGATGGAGTCCGGAAAATCAGAGCTGGTGGATCACTTTTACCAAGACTAATTACGAACTTGCCCTATCAGTCTTGCGCAAGTATGGCTATGTTGTTTATCAAGGACTGATCCGCCTTAAGGCCGTGAATGAAAAATCTACTCCCAAAACCAATACCCCATCTGAAATCAGCTTACAAAGAATAGACTCTTTCAGCCGATGGATGAAAAGTTAGCGATACAGTGACAGCACTGTTAAAACATATACAGAAGCTGTTAAAACCTTCCTTAACTATTTCGGAAGCAAGCGGATGGTTAAGATTAATGGGCAATAATAAAAAATAAAAACTATGACAGAAATAATTTACACAGAAGAAAAAGGCGAATATTTAAAAAAAAATCCAACTTGGCATGTTGAGGATTCGCCCTGGAAAGCAAAACAGATTATTAAAATGTTAAAACGCAATCCAATAAACCCAACATCTATTGCAGAAATAGGTTGCGGTGCCGGTGAAATATTAAATCAGTTACATTTATCAATGCCAAATTATTTGCGTTTTACGGGATATGATATTTCGAGTGATGCAATAAGTCTTGCAAAGACAAGGGAAAAAGAAAGATTAAAATTTATGCATGAAAATCTTTTGGAAACAAATGCAAGGTTCGATTTATTGCTTATGATCGATGTTTTTGAACATGTTGATGATTACTTAGGGTTCTTAAAATTGTGCAAAAGCAAAGCGAAAAATACGATATTTCATATTCCTTTGGATATATCGGCTCAGGGAATTTTGAGAAATAAACTTATGGATGCACGAAATTCTGTTGGTCATTTGCATTATTTTATGAAGGAAACAGCACTTGCGACATTGGTTGATTCTGGTTATGATATTGTAGATTTCTTTTATACTGCAGGTTCTTTGGATTTACCAACAAAGACACTGCGATCGAAAATTGCAGTTTTACCAAGAAAATTAATGTTTAAACTAAATGAAGATATTGCTGTAAAACTATTAGGAGGATTTTCATTATTAGTTCTGACAAAAAATTAAAGCCATCCTCCAAGCACCTTCCAACTTAAAACATAAAACCATGCTTTCCCTGATTTATTCCTGTGGACTCAGAAGCGAAGAACTCATCCAGTTAAAACCGGAACATGTGGACGGCAAAAGAAATATATTGATCATTAAACTGGCTAAGGGTAAAAAGGATAGAATTGCACCACTTAGCAATAAAACCCTACAACTTATAAGAGCCTATTACGAGGCTTTCAGACCTCAAAAATTTCTGTTCGAAAGGCAAAGGGTGGGTGAAGTCTATGACTCCAGAAGTCTTCAAATGGTGTTGAAACAAAGTTTAATAAAGGCAAGGATCTCAATACCCGTTACCTTACATTGGCTTAGACACAGTTATGCCACTCACTTATTAGAAAATGGCACAGATTTAAGATATATTCAGGAAATTTTAGGACACAGCAGCATCAAGACTACAGAAATCTATACGCATGTGAGTACTAAAAGCATTCAAAAAATTGTTTCACCTTTTGACACATTATAACCAAATCCAGATGAAAAATAAACGAAATAAAGTTTCGCAAAGCTTGCCAAAATTGGGCAGCTATGCGCAATGATGTCTCGTGTAAAAGCAAGTTAGTGGTAATTAAAATATTATGTTGAAGTATATTGTTACCTTTTTATGTTTACACTTTTATTGTACTTCGAACTCTCAAAGTATACTTTATCCATTTCAAAAAAATGGCTTATGGGGATATATGGATAGTAATAAAAATATTATTGTTAACCCTAAGTTTACCGAAGCTTATCCAATATTCAATTCACTTGGTCGCATAAAGAAAAATGGAAAGTATGGGTTCATAAATAATAAAGGTAAAATTTTAATTAAAGCTAATTATGATCTAGCAGGTGATTTTATTTATTCTAGTACCAAAGTAAAGAAAAAAAATAAAACTTATTACATAAATCAAAATGGGTGCAAACAAAAAGCCAGTGGATTAATTAGTTGTGTGCACACTCATCTAGAATATCCCTATCATATTGCTGATAGCAGTTCTTTAAAAATATTCAAGTCAAATTATGAAAAAGAACTAACAGTTCTAATATTATCAGATGTTGAATCGCTTTACTTGATTTACCAAATATTAATCGCTAAAAAAAACAATAAATTTGCAATTTATGACCTTGTTAGACACCATAGCAATCCCAATTTGCAAGTACAAAATACAGAATTTAAGTATGATTCAATTAAATATTTTGAATGCGAGGATATGGATGGAAAGCTACAAGAATATATTGCTATAAAACAAGACCGATATTGGGGATTCGTTATTTTAAAATATTCAAATGAGCTTATTAACCCAAAATACTTAAGTGTTTCGCCTTTCATTTCCCAATATTCATTAGTAGAATTTGAACCTGGAAACTTTGGATACATAGATATTAATGGAGTAGAGTATTTCTTTAGAAGTGAAAGAATTAACGACCACTAACATTGTACTTGCGATCAAGCCACCAAGAATATTATTGTGTTCCACTATCAGCAAACAATGAATCAAATTTCCTACTTTTGGCTTCCGGAAAAGTGGCGGCAAGTCGCAAGTATTCGACCGTTACGTGATATTAAACATATGATTAGATTCAAATTATTATTCCTGATTATAAGTTTACATTGTAGTTGTATTAAACATAAGAAATTATATGATGAAATACATCTTTCAACTCACACTGATAGCTCATATATTCAATTATTTGTTTCAAGAGATTCAATAATAATTTTACAATTAGAACGTGGCGAATGCGATGGATATGGGGCGTGCAAGTATGGGCCCAAATTTTATGCTCAGACTTCCAAAACCAATAACACCTTTGATATTATTGATGAAGAAGTTCAAAGATTACTATCTGATACATTTCATCTTGAAGAAATAATGATAACACACGCTACAACATCCAGCATAAAATTTTTATCTCAAGATAGTCTAATTAAAAATTTCAGATTTTATGGCTCAGAAAAGAACTCTAGAGATATTGAAGAAGTTAAAAAACAATTACTCAATATAATAAGTCAAACAAATAGGAGCAATATTAATACTACAGAAAGACTTATAGATATTTCTGACTTAGCGGATATTGATTCCATTAGCATAAATAAATTGAAACCTGTTGAAATTGATGGTTATAATGGCAAGCGTATAAACTATATTAAAGATTATGAATTAAAAATGATTTCACAAAAAGAGCAGATTGAATCGTTTATAAACATCATTCAAATGCAAAAAATAATAGATAGAACAACTAGAAAGGGGTTTGGCAAGTTGATTCCTAAATATGAGATTAATTTCTATAGAAATAGACTTATTTGTTTCCAATTAGAAACTGATTTAGTAATAATGCCATATTCATGGCTTCAAGTACTTAAAGTTGATAGCTTATTAATAAGCAATTTCAATTAACATCACATAACAATGTACTTACGACCATGTCGCCAATGTATAGAAATTTTCACTTTTGGCATTATAATAAAAAAACGCTTTCTTACTTTTGGCTTAAGGACAAGCAGCGGCAAGTCGCAAGTACTTGAACGTTAAATCTTTTTGTATTTTATCGGACAATTTTGCGTACTACAAAAAATGCTGCGCTTATAACTCCCAAAACTGCCTTACATGAGATCATACATCGCATTTTATTAAAATTTGAATACAACAAATGGTATTTTCACACTTTGACGATGGGCGCAAACAAAATGAGCGCACGAGTGAATAAAAGATGTTTGTATTTTTACAGAAATATGTGGTTTAAGTTGTTTTATTGGACGATAGCGATTTCCTTATTTTCCTGTAGGGCAGGTAATTTAGTACCCCGTGATAAAGATTGGGCTGAGCGAATAGACAGCATGGAACTGGACAATTTTTATAAGGTGAGCGACTCTGTATACAGATCTGAGCAACCAGGGGTTGAGGAATTTGAGCAGATTTCGCGATTCGGGATTAAAAGCGTTTTGAATTTACGAGAAGATAAAAGTGATACCGGCTTGTTAAAATCGACGAGATTAAATTATTATGAGATAAAAACGGTTACGACTCGTATTTCAGACAGAGAGGTAATATCAGCCTTACGGGTGATTGAGCATGCGCCTAAACCGATACTGGTTCATTGCAAGCATGGAGCAGACCGAACGGGAACGGTAATGGCAATGTACCGTATAATATATCAAAACTGGCCAAAGTCAAAGGCGTTAGACGAGTTAAAGAAAGGCGGTTATGGATTTCACAGTCGTTATCGAAACATTCCGAAGTATGTTCTTACTGCTGATACAGCATACATAAGACGAGAAATTAGCAAGCAGGCTCAAGAATGATTGTCTGCGCCCAACAAAAGTATTGCCGCAAGTGGAGCTAGACAAGCATACTTAAACTAATTTCAAAGCCAAAATTCAGTTCGGACTGGAAAAGCCAACATCAATTACTGTGCAAAATTTCAACAATAAATTTTTATTTAGCAACATTTGCGGGCAGAAGGAATGTTACTTTCTCACCTGTAACATTAATTGAACATTATCATATGGTAAAATTTAGAGCCTTGGCTTCCTTGATCTTTTTTTTTAAATATGGTCTTCACGATAATTTGTGAATTTTTCATTTTTATTTTAACAATTTGTAAAATCTTTTGAAGTAGACCCCTTTCATTATAAAAATCAGGTTATCAAATCCTAAAATTAACCGCATAATGACCAAGCACATGATTTAAAATTCTTTTGACCAACTCGTTAGGTTTCCATTAATCAATGCTATCCGAAAATTGTGTAGCCCCGCATTTAAAGCATTCCATTTTTTATATATCTTTACCCTATGGCCGGATTCTAGCCATCATTGATCCATTTCCGGATATCCAGGAAAACTTTAATGGGTCCATGTAAATTGACTCAAATTAGCTGTCAAAAAAGATAAAGATGTACCACTTTTCCTATTTCAAAGAAAAAGATAAGCAAATAATATTGGATTTCTTAGAACAAAATCCATTCGCTTTCTTAACTGGAAGTTACCTAAATGGAAAACAAGTTGCAACACAAATACCCATTTTATTGGAAGAAATAAATGGTGAACTGTTTTTGCAAGGACACATCATGCGGAACACAGACCACCACAAGGCTTTACTTGAAAATCCAAATGCCTTGCTTGTGTTTACGGGACCGAGTTGTTATGTAAGTGCATCCTGGTACACCAATCCACAAACGGGTTCAACCTGGAATTACATGAGTGTTCACATTGCCGGACAGGTCAATTTTATGACAAGTGATGAGCTCATCAGGTTTATGCAAAAATTGACTTTAAAATTTGAAAAAGACAATACCCAATCGCTCACCATTTATGACAATCTTCCTGACCAATTTTTAAGCAAGATGATGCCGGCCATTGCAGGTTTTGAAATTAAAGCTGACAAACTGGAAAATGTATTTAAACTCAGCCAGAACAGAGATGAAAAAAGCTATCTCAACATTATTTCAAAACTAGATGAACAAGGTGGGAACAGTGCATTAATTGCATCAGAAATGAGAAAAAGAAAAGACGAACTATTTCCTGCCGGTGTTATTTGGGATGGTTCAAAATTTGATTCTTAAAACCTCTACAAAATGTTGAAAGCAAAACTGTTACACCCTCTGATATAACTTAGCATTCAAAACACTCCCGGACAGTCATTCCAACGAAACTTGAACCCGAATATTTTGAAAATTAAAGCAATTAGAGACTTAATTAAAAACAAGGATTTATGGGCTACAAAAAATGCACAAGAAAATTATCGAACAGAATATGCTATTTTTAATGAATACATGACGCATTCATTGTATTGTCTCTATGTGAAAGAAAATTATAAAGAAAAAGAAGGTTCGGAAATAGTTAACCAAAGAATTAAATTAATGGAGCGAAGAGGCTTTTTTAAATTCGATCAATTTAATGAGAAACTTATCCACCTGTTAAAAGGTCGAAAAAAGACGATTTCTGAAATGTATCCTGCAGCCATTGAAATAATGAAAGAAATTAAATAAAACGGATATTGCAAGAGAATCATATATAACTAAAGACAACAATAAAAAACAGAATCAAATGAGAAAAATAATTTCATTTATGCACATATCGCTGGATGGTTTTGTAGCAGGTCCGAACGGAGAAATGAACTGGATTAAGGTAGATCAAGAAATATTTGATCACGTCGGAAAGAGGATTAGCGAAGGTGACACCGCACTTTATGGTCGCGTCACTTATCAAATGATGGAAAATTACTGGCCCACAGCCGGAAACAAACCAAATGCAACCAGACACGACATTGAACATTCGAAGTGGTATGGCAAAGTCCAAAAAGTTGTTTTATCAAAAACATTGAAGGATGATGAGCTGAATAACACAAAAGTTATTAGCGACCAACTTTCGGATAAATTAAATGAAATAAAGCAACAGGGAGATAAAGAAATCCTACTGTTTGGCAGTCCCACGGCAACACATTCACTTATTCAACAGAACTTAATTGACGGCTATTGGCTATTCGTGAACCCAATTATTCTTGGACGAGGCATTCCATTGTTTGTTGACATCAAAGAAAAAATAAAGCTAAACCTGTTGACAACCCGACCATTTACTTGCGGGGTAACCGAACTGAATTACACAGTGAACAGACTATGACAACCATAGGTAGCAAATAATTAATCGCCTAAGGTCACCGTCATAAAATAATCAGAGGCTCTGCATCCACCAGCGTTGAATGCATTACTTGAAAAAAAACAGGGATGCCACCTATTAAAATCGGCTGATTTTCTATCTATCTTTGACAATGTGGTCAAAATTCAGACTTTTATACCCGATTTGCAATACCATATTTAAGCGTTATTGCCAATGCTTGTGAAATCCCAAAATGCATGGTTATTTAACTTTTTATAATAACTTTGTAACTAAATAAGTAATATGAGTGCTATTATTATTAAAGGAGACAAAAAAAGCTCGAAATTGATCTCTGAGTTGGCCAAACAGCTTGGTGCTAACGTCATAGGTATGAAAGAACAACAATACGAAGACTTCCTGCTTGGCTACATGATGGATAAATCAAAAACTGGAAAAACTGTTTCAAGAACGATGGTATTCAAAAAGCTTAAAAGTAAATGATTGTAGAGTATGAAAGATCATTTTATAGGAGTCTTGAAAAACTCAAAGATCAATCATTATTTAAAAAGCTTGAAAACATTATATTAAGACTTGAAGCAGCAAACTCTTTAAGTGAGATCGTAGGGGCCTATAAATTGACGGGTTATAAAAATTACTATAAAATTAGGATCGGCAGCTATAGACTCGGCTTTGAAAAAATTAGTTCAAATCGAATAAGATTAATTATAATAGCAAACAGAAAGGACATTTATAATATATTTCCTTAATAACCTTCCATTAAAATGAGATTGATGCAGTGGAAACAAATCAATTTTTGATCCGGATAAATTCTTAGAAATAGCTTAAGGTTTTGCTCCAAGCAATAAACAAACTGCTCTAACCTCATCAATCTTGGAGAATTTACCAGAGTATTTCATCCTAAGTAAATTTTCAGAACTGGGTAAATTCCAACAATTTATTCAATCCCACCAACTAAAATAACCACAGAAGGCCAACAGCTAAAAATAAAAATACCAAAGATCCAGCCTAAGTCATCGATTAACTTATAGCTTCAATAAAACAGGGTTGCTATTTAATGACATCGTTTCATTTTCCATTTAACTTTACTTCTGTGGCCGAACATTATGCTATTTTGATTAACTTGCTGAAATATTGCATACATGATATACTTCAATTTAGCATAGGCTACAAAATCTTACACAGCAAAAATCAAATATGATAAAATCATTCCAATTAACTATTCTGACACTTTTTACAACTGCCTCCTTCTATTTCACAAATAACAAAGCTGTTGCGCAAACAAAATCAAATGAATTTAAACCATTTAATGTAGCAGTCTCTAAATTTACGATAAATGATTACAGCGAATGGAGATCCCGCTACGATGAGGATACGACCATTAGAAAAAGCAATGGAATGAAACCAATTGCCGTTGCTCACTCTATTTACAATCCAAATAAAATTATTACAGCCTACGTAATTTCTGATGTGGAAAAAGTAAAGACATATGTTGGAAGTAATACATTCCAAGAAAAGGCCAAAAAGGATGGAGTGACAAATCATCAGAAATTTGACTTTATTAAGGTCGTCCGTTTTATCCAACCTAAAGCTAATTTGGACTTTTTAGAATATGACATTAAAGTTAAAGACTTTGACCAATGGCTTAAGGGTTTTGATGAAGAAGGTCCAGAACAAAGATTAAAATATGGACTTATAGATGAAGTGGTGGCGCGCGGAATTGACGACAAAAATCTGGTACATCTTGTCTTCTTAATTACTGATTTAGAAAAAGCAAAAAAAATGATGAATTCTAAAAAAACAAAAAAGCGAATGCTCAAACAAGGGGTTACAGTTTTGCCCACTTATGATTATTACTCAAGGTGAAACATATATCTTGGACAAAAATAATTTTTAAAAAATTACCATTTGATAATAAAATAATAAAGAATATCTGGCTGACATTATGGCGATTGAAATACAAATGAAAAATTACATAGTAACAATCCTTTTAATTCTAATGTACTATATTGCCAAATTTCCGCCCTGTCCCCAAACCAAAAAACGGCTTAAGTCAATATAAACAACAACTATCGAATTTATCCTACAATAATGAAGTTCGCATAATGAATAACATCAAAATAAAAAGAGTAAGCATAGAAGATATTGACCAGCTTTCGAAAATTAGCAGACAGACTTTTTATGAAACATTTTCAGCAGGGAACACAGAGGAAAATATGAAAAAGTATTTGGACGAAGAGTTGTCTATTGTAAAACTGACTGCGGAAATAAATGACGAAAACTCTGAAACATACATTGCAACCCTAGACAACCTTGTAATTGGATATTTGAAATTAAACTTTGGACCCTCACAGACAGAACTGCAAGACGACTCGGCAATTGAAGTTGAGCGCATTTATACTTTAAAAGAGTATCACGGAAAAGGGATTGGACAAATTCTTTATAACCACGTATTGGAAATTGCACGACAGAAAAACACTGATTATATTTGGTTAGGGGTTTGGGAAGAAAATCCAAGAGCAATTAACTTCTACAAGAAAAATGGCTTTGTAGCGTTTGACAAACATATTTTCAAATTAGGTAATGACGAGCAAACCGACATCATGATGAAACTAAAATTGAACAAGCTATAAACTATCCTTATTTCACTCCTCTTCCTGTTTGGCTATTTTGAATCGAATACCAAAATAAAATTCCCTGCCACGTGTAGGTCCCCAAGCAAAGGAGGTGTCAAAATATTTTCCAAATGGATTCTGATATCCTACAATTGGCCGCAATTGTCTAAAATCCAAAATATTTTCGCATCCACCAAAGATTTCCATATTTTTAAAAGTGTGGGTGTATTGAATGCTTACAATTGTAAAAGGATCCGAAGTAGCAGGTTGTTGATATTCAATTGGTGAGGATTGCGTATTGGGTAATTTTTGCTTGCCATACCAATGCATATTCATGTCTACTTGCCAGAGTGGTTTTCTTGAATGAAATCCGGCAACAGCCAGAATTCGGTGTTTAGCATTATAGGGTAATAATTGTTTTTCACCGGCTATATTCCGATATACATCTAAATAATTATATGCCACTCTGAAGTTAGCCCAGGCTCCTACCTCGGTTGAAACTTCAGATTGGATTCCGTTAGACACGGAAGCTTCAGTAAAATTGTTGATAACAGCCAAAGAAAAATCAGTGTCATAGTCAGGAAAAAATTGATTTTTAAATTGAGTGTGATAATAATCGGCAGTAGCTAAAAAATTAAGACTTCCTAAAGTCCAGTTTTGTGTAATGCTGAATCCAAAATTTATAGATTCCTCCGGTTGTATATTTTCTTTAAAAATAATATCCCGATTACTGGTTAACAAATTTATATTTTCTGAAAACAAGTTGACAGTTCTCCAGCCTGTGCCGAAAGATCCACGCAAATCAGTAGCTTTTGCAATTTGGTACTTTGCCATGAAACGTGGGGTTACAAACCATCCAAATTGGTTGTGCCTGTCTGCCCGTATGCCTGTTATCGCAGTTAATTTTTCATTCCCTGACTTGTAAATATTTTCAATAAAGATGCCTGGGACTTTTTCCAATTTGGTATAAATACCTGCATAACTTCTGGGCACTGTATCTGAAGTAAATGAAATATTTTCCATCGCACTCAAATAACGGAAAGACATTCCTGCCTTTAAGTCATGTTGTTTTTTAGGGCCATAAAAAAGTTCGTATTGTAAATTAGCGTACTGTTGATTCTGTTTGCCTTGATATCGCACTACCCCAAACCAGGATTGCTGATCGTGATCCACTCTGCTTGCGAGCAAGGAAATCTTCTGATTATCATTAAATCTATACCCTGTTTTAGTAAATATTTCTGATTGTTTGAATTGAACTACCTGGCCATAATTATGGGTACTCCCCCTATCCATTTCTAAATCAAAAGCAGATTGCCCGCCAATCCGTTTCTCGTCAATCAAACGTATTCCCACGAATGAACTAAATCCAATCTCATTTTCCTTTCTATAACGCAATTTATTGTAAGCTGAATAACGCGTTAATAGGGGCAAATCCAAAAAACCATCCTTATCACGATCAAATTTATTCCCTGGCTGAGAGGTATGAATGGCCAAATAATTTGACCAATTATTCTTAGACAAAGCGATCCCGGTATTTAAATGCTTCTCATTAAAACTATTGACCAGAAGATCTGCGGTAAATGGCTCGGCTGTTCCACCTTCACGAGGAAATACAGTAATTTGTCCGACCATGTTCTCGTAGCCTTGTAATACACTGTTGGCCCCCTTGACTACCCAAATATTTTCTACCATACTCCCGGGAAGAGTGCTGATTCCATAAGTATAAGTCAGTCCCTGAATAGTTGGCAAACCATCTACCAGTACTTGATTATAAACCCCGCTCAGTCCAAGTATTCTGAGTTCTTTGGCATTGGTAAGAATGTTAGTAGTCTGTGGTTGTACCGTACTCTGAGTCTCAAAACAACCAGCCAAATCACAACAAGCCGCTTTTCTCAACTCTGTTCTGTTAATAACCTCAATCTTTATTGGTTGCAAAGCTGAAATATAGGCACCTCTTTTCTGATCATAAACTTTCACTTCCTGAAGTGTAACGGTTGCATCCATTTTAAATGTCCAAAAAGAATATAAATCATCAAACTCAAAAGTATCACGCAAACCGGCGTAAGTAGCAATCAACCTAAATGGTAGATGAACGGTGTCAGGAGGAAATGGAATCGCAAAAGCCCCTTTCTCATCAGCCTGAGTAAATATTTCCGTTCCATACCAGGAAATATTGGAAAACGGCAGGTATTGCTCATTTATATCAGTAATTTCTCCCCTGAAAATATTTTGAGCAGTTCCAAAATTCAACCATAAAACCACTTGCAATAAGCTTAAAAAAAATATCGGAAAACTTTTACACATTGTTATTTAATTGAGGACTTTTAAAAGAAATTGCATGAACATCCTGCATGATTGCATGAACTAATTGTTTAAACTTCAGATACCGGTGTATCATAATATTTCCTTTTGAGCATCAGACTGGCCTTCACCAATAATATCAATACCGGAACTTCCACCAATGGACCGATCACTCCTGCAAATGCCTGGCCGGAATGTATCCCAAATACTGCAATGGCAACAGCGATGGCCAATTCAAAATTATTACCTGTGGCTGTAAATGATACGGAAGCATTCTTGCTGTATTCAACGCCCATGTACTTATTGATAAAAAAACTCATAAAAAACATAATGATAAAATAAATTACCAATGGAATGGCAATTTTAATTACATCCATTGGCAGTTCAAGAATTTTATCACCCTTTAAGCTAAACATCAACACGATGGTAAAAAGCAAGGCATACAAGGTCAAAGGAGAAATTCTTGGAATAAATATTCTGTTGAACCATTCCAGTCCCTTGGCATTGATCAACCAGTACCTGCTGATGAACCCTGAAACGAATGGAAATCCCAAATAAATCATTACACTTCGGGCCACTTCACTCATGGGAACCCGGATATTAAAATCACCCCACCCAAACATTTGCGGGAGGACATTGATAAATAGCCAGGCATACAAACTATAAGTAAACAATTGAAAAATACTGTTAAGTGCCACCAGTAAAGCGCCATACTCCCGATTGCCTCCGGCCAAATCATTCCACACAATAACCATGGCAATGCATCGGGCCAAACCTATGAGAATTAAACCCACCATATAATCAGGTTCGTTCCGGAGAAAAATTACCGCCAGCAGCAGCATAAGAATTGGCCCTACAATCCAATTCAAAAAAAGTGACAGTCCCATGACTTTTGTGTCCTTGAATATTCGGGGAAGCAAAGAGTAATCTACTTTTGCCAAAGGCGGATACATCATCAAGATCAAACCAATGGCTAATGGAATATTTGTTGTCCCAACAGAAAAAGATTCTGTCCATTTTGAGATACCCGGAAAAAAGTAACCCAATGCTACCCCAATAAGCATCGCCAAAAAAATCCAAAGTGTGAGGAATCTATCTAAAAACTTAAGCTTGGTTTTCATTCTTATTCATTTTTTACATTTCATTCCTTCAGGATAAAAATTATATTTCCTCATTGAAAATAAAATTTGCTATGCATGATTGAATTTCAATTTTTTGTATCTTTTAATTTTTTTAAACCATTTGAAAAATGACTCACTAAAAAATGATCATTTAAATAATCCTGAGTCTACTGATGAAAGATAAAATCGAGTCCAAATAAACAATCTTCTCCTATCCCAACAAAACAGACTTTTAAACATAAATATATTCGTACTTTAACGAACCTAATTCACAAATATCCAAAGTTTAACAATCAGATGTGCGTATGGATTGATCAAAAAATCCCATGAGTAAACCTTTTGCCAATCCCCAATTCTCCGCATTAATACAATATTTTGTTTTAGGTGGGGTGATCTCCCCCTGGATAAGTCCTGCCTCTTTCAGAACTTTCAAATGTTGAGACAAGGTGCTGTTTGCAATAGGCAATTCTTCTGAAAGATCCCCATGGTAACAACAGGACTTATTTGCCAAAAGCTCCAGAATCGAAACCCTAATGGGGTTGGCAAGTGCGTTTGCAAACCTGGCGATCAACTCTTGCCGCTTTGTAAACTTATGAGTTTTAGTAGCCACCGATTTTTAAATTTAATTCGCAAATATACGAATTACTTAGCAATTTATATCCCCAATAAATTTCAAATATCATGGGTGATTTAACCGCAAACGTATCAAATGATCCCCGATAAGGGGAAGTAAATAGAATGCCATCAGATGAGCATGTGATGAGGATTCGGGAAAAGTAAAATATAAATTAAAATACCGGAGCACTTACCAAGAAATTACATCCCATGAAAATAGCTCAATGCTTTAAGGGTCTCTTCTTGATCATGCCACCCTTGGTGTCTTTGATACTGCTCATGATTACAAATGCATCCGGATCAATTTTCTCAAGCTCTGTATTGAGCTTATTTATTTCGAGTCGGGTAAGAACCGTATAAACGATGTCGATTTCATTGGAGGCGCCTCGCTTGCCATAGCCTCGCTTGCCATTGTAAATAGTCACTCCCCTACCCATCGACTCAACAATCATTTGTTGAATGGCTTCACAGTGTGGAGAAACAATGGTCACACCAATATACTCTTCAATTCCTTCAATAATAAAATCAAGGGTTTTTGAAGCCGCTATATAAGTGATCATGGAATATAAAGCAATTTCGACAGAAAGTAAATAGGCCGCTGCTGAAAAAATAATCACATTGATTATAATAATAATATCCCCTATGGTAGCACCCAACTTTCGACTCAAATAAATGGCTAAAACTTCTGTTCCATCAATGACAGCACCCCCTCTTACAGATAGACCAATTCCTGCTCCTAGAAAAAACCCTCCGAAAACAGCCACCAGCAAATTATCATCTGTAACATTGGGAAAGGTAACAGTTGCCAGACACAGTGCCAATCCGGAAATTGCAGCAGCCGTTTTTAAGGCAAACGTCTTCCCAAGAATTGATTTTGCCAATAAGACAAAAGGTATGTTGACTATAATTATAAATACATAGAGTGGTACAGATGTCAGGGCAGACAGTAACAATGAAATTCCGGTTGCCCCTCCGTCAATAAATTGATTGGTTAAAAGAAAACCCTTAAATCCAAATGCAGCCGAGAAGATCCCTACTGTAATCAGAATAAAATCCTTTATCTGCCTTACCATAATAATAATAAAAAAATTAATTCAGCCTATCATGGAATCTGTTTCTTGCCCTACAATATTTACTTATGCATTTATTGTACTTACATAAATAGTAAAACAGAATTCATTTCTGTAAAACTATTATGAAGAAATCAAATTTACATCTTTTGCGGTTATTTATAAAATATTAAAACTTAAAATACTATCATATAAATTAATATATATTATAATTAATCAATATATAATTTAATCAATTTTGCAAAACTAAAATTTCCCTCTTGTGAATTAAGCGAATCTGGTCTGATTGTTAAGTAGATAAACATGATCGATTAAGCATCAAATCTAATTTTCAATTTTAATTCAGCTATTACTAATTTAAAGTTCATACAACCTGCTTTAATTCTTACACCAATTAAATTCAAGCCATCACCGATACCATGTTCAATGCATTACTTGCCAATTCAACATCACCCATTATTTCAACAAATGGGAATGCTTCAACAGGTGTCATCCCCTTAGAAAAAAGTTTCCACGCAATATCAGGTTGAATGATCAAGGTTGCATCAAGTTCTTTTTTAAGATCTTGATTGAAAATCCAACCCTGGTCTTTTTTTTCAATAATCCATGATCCACCAATTTCAGAAGCAATGACTATTTTGAAACTTGTACCTTCCTCTGCCTCAACTTTATGGAAGGTGGGTATCAGACCATACATCAAAGTTTGAATAAAAGGATAAAACAATTCTTTGGTCATTAAACCTGACGCCCCTACTGAATCACGAATTTGTTGTTGATGTATAAATCGTTCAGTGTATTCTCTAGCAATGTGAAACCAATTCTCCGAAACATCCTGACCGGCCCAGGCAACTGAATAAATGGCTTTTTCAAAAGGATGCAAGGTATGTAAATGATCTACGTATTGCTTTCCGAATACTTCCAGCATGTCAATTAATATGGACGGACTTAGCCGCTTGGCTGCATCGGTCCATTCATGGTTCAATTGATTTAGATGATTAACGAGGTCTGTATAAGAATGAAAAGCCATTTCCTGCTTAACAAAAAAACGATCTCTGGATGTTGACAAATTTCTAAGATTGCCGTCTACTAAATGAGCCACCACATCCTTCACCGTCCATTTTCTGGCAATGGTTGGCAAATTCCACTGATCGTCAGAAAGGGAATTTAAAAGATCAATCAGCATTTTGTCCAGAATCAGAAACAAGTGTAAGGTCTGAACAGGGACTTGTCGCGTGTTTGTCATTGTCAAAAATTCTAGATTATCCAGATACAAAGATCATGTTAAATTTAATCGGTCTTTCATCTTCATCCAAAAATAAACAATCACTCTATGCAATTCCACGAATTGATGGAAAAATTAATTTTATTACCGTCTTAAGATGTAAGGGTATTTAAAAAATAAATCAAAATTCTTCAGGTGTTGATTCAGGTTTTGGAATCCATAGAAAGTAAAGAATTACTGCAACTGTTACAGATCCGGTGATAAAAAATGTTGTTGAAGCTCCCCAGCGATACCATACAAGTCCAGCCAGTGTGCTGGACAGTAAGGCGCATATACTTTGCAATCCCGAATAAGTTCCGATGGCCGTTGCGATGTCCTTTTTATTGGTGATATTTGAAATCCAGGCTTTTGAAATCCCTTCGGTGGAAGCAGCATAAATTCCATATAACAAGAACAGCATATAGAAATAATTAATACCTGCCTGTAGGGTCATCCCAAAATAAACCAATGCGAAAAGAGCAAGGCCAATAATGAAAACTGCTTTCAAGCCAAATTTATCTCCCAGCATGCCCATAGGAAAAGAAAACAAAGCATAAACAAGATTGTAAAAAATATAGACCCCTATGACTGAAGTATCATCAAGACCTGCCTCTTTAGCCTTTAATAAAAGAAATATGTCTGAACTGTTAAACAATGAAAAAATAAGTAATCCCATTACCAGCCTTTTATATTCCTTCGGACTTTCCCTCCAATAATTTAGAAAAGAAAAAAAAGGAACAGAAATTTTTTTTATTGGATTTGCTACAGACTTGTCTTTTAAAAAGAAAGTAGTCATTACCGCAAGCATCCCGGGAATAAATGCCACTAAAAACAATGTTTTATAATCCTGTGGAAAATAGTATAGATACACCAATGCCAACCCCGGACCCAACACTGCTCCAAAAGTATCCATGGAACGGTGAAATCCAAAAACTTTTCCTTTATTCGATGGCGTTGCTTCCTCCGAAAGTATGGCATCTCTCGCACCTGTCCTTATACCCTTTCCAAGTCGGTCCATCGAACGTGCTAAAAATATCCATAACGGAAATACAAATACAGCCATCATAGGTTTTGAAATACTGCTCAGTGCATAACCAATTTGTACAAAGGGTACCCGCCTTTGTGAGAGATCCGAAAGTTTTCCAAAATACCCTTTACTAAGTCCGGCAGTCGCTTCTGCAAGTCCTTCCAAAATCCCTATGAGCAATATTGAAAAACCAATGGTCTTTAAATAAATTGGCATGATCGGATAGAGCATCTCACTAGCCGTGTCCGTCAGCAAACTGACTATGGACAAAATCCAAACTGTACGTGATATATTTTTCAAAAATTATGTGATTAACTAGACAAAATGATTATACTAATTATCCGATTGGTTTTTGGACATTCACTTACACATGGTTCAACGATTTGACCATCATCAAGAGATGTCTTTAAATTCCTTTTCTGAAAATTCTGCTTCCAGATTTTCCAAATGACTTAAATGATTTTTCATGTGCAAGAATTGAATGATGATCCAGGCCGCCAACATCAAAATTGCAAATGCAAGCACTGTATATTCCCATGAGAATTGATCCTTAACAGGGCCAATCAATTTTGCCCCAACAATCCGACCCATATTTGAAATCGTCATGTAAATAGTAAATTGACTGGCTGAAACTTTCTTCCAGCAACATTGCATGGCAATGGCAAAAACACCTATACAACTAAACACATACAACAACTGATAAACAATCATAAAACTTACAATTAACCAGTTACTGGACCATTGCATCTTTAACAGAACGAATCCAATCGTCAGCAATACAAGCAGAAACAAATAAATGTTCATCATCAGTATCTTACCAAATCGATCGATTAAAATTCCTCCAATTAACATACCACCGATTCCTCCCACAAGACTTGCAGTAGCAAAATAATTTGAATAGGCCTGATCTGACCAACCCAACGCCTGGACTGTAAAAATGGGCAACAATGTTGCTATGTAATTAAAAGACCCTTGGGTGATAAACACAAGCACTGCCAACACCAGACTGTTTCGCAAACTAAATACCCGGTACAAAGAAGTAAAGATGTCAGTCCAACTACTCAATTGCATTTTTTTTGTTTCCGGATTGGCGACACCATTGCTCCATGGGAGGATTTTTTCACCGGGTCGCTCCCGTAAGCTAAGAGGGACCAACATAATTAAACCAACCACAATGGATAGCATTAAGATGGCAGAGGTGTATCCATAATGGTTTAACAACCAACTTCCCAAAGCCAGTGATGCAGAAGTGCCTATAATCTTAGCGCCCCACATGAGACCATTCGCTCTTGCTTGTTCGTCTACCGGTACAACATCAATCGCCATTCCATCGGTAGCAACATCCTGGAAAGCTCCAAAAAATCCAACTGCCATTCCTGCAATTGCCAGCATGTTGAGATGATTCAATGGATCCGGAACAAAAGCCGTTGCAATAAAACTTAAGATCAATCCCAATTGTCCAACGATTACCCATGGTCTTCTTCGCCCCATGGGTAAATAGGTAAACCTATCCATCAACGGGGCAACTAAAATTTTTAAACTCCATGGTAATCCGAAGGCCGCTACAAAGGTCCCAATCTCACCTGGCGTTTTACCGTTCATCGCCATCCATGCCGGAATTCCAAACAATGCCATCCCCTCGGGAATACCCTGCGCGACATACAATGCAATAAAATTAAAATACCTTAACATCGAATTCTCTGAAAGAGCAGGAAAGACTTTGGCCATGTATCTTGGATTTTTTTTCAATTCACTAAATGAGGATTTATTACAATTTTCACAATAGTAATGAAATATTGCATCATTGATGGAAGAGAATAATCCGAGTGCTAACTTATTGTGTCAATAAGGTCACAAACTATACAAAAGCAACTTACGCTAAAGCAATTTACATTCTTAGATTCTAACTTTTTCCTTTCAGTTGAATAAATTTACAATAACCGAAAAATATCATCTTAATCATAAATAAATCTTGCAATTTTCACCTTATTGAAGAGAAGTCATTTTCATAATTTTGTTTAAAGGCTCTGTTGAGTTAGTCAACACAATTAATGATATGCACCATAAAAAACTTTTGCTTTATTTTGAAGCGAGGTGATTGACCATCCAGTTTATTACATACCTGTCTGTAAATGAACCAAAATAAGCTCCCCAAAACATATCCTGTAAAGGCATATTCACATTTCTTCCCGCAGATAATTCATCAAAAATTCTTCTGGCTTACTCTCTTGTTTCCGGCTCGATGCTGATGTGCATATTGTTTCCCTGGACAACCGTAAACCCCATTTCTTTTGGAGCACCCGTTCCCATCAGAACATGGTTGCCGGGAATGGGCAATTCTACCTTCAAGACCATTTTCTTTACTTCTCCAGCAAGAGGTGGTTGGTTATCGTCAGAGGGTAAGTCACTGAATCGCTGGATGCCACCTCCATTGAATTCGGTTCTGAAAACTGATTTGTAAAAAACAAATGCTTCCTCTGTATTACCGGGAAAGTTAAGATAAGTGCAGACTCTGCCATGTTGGTTTGTTTTGAGTTCTTTTCTAATTTTTAAAATGAGCTTCAATGTATTGATCAAGATTGCCCAATGCCATGGTGAATCCTTCTTTGAATCCCAATTGAATGATTTTTTCCAGATCTTCTAATTCATCGTAGGTTATTAAAATATCCACCGTAGTAACTTCATCTTTTTCAGTAAATGTATTGGTCCAAAAAGCGCGCGGAAAATCCTGATTGACATTTCCCTCTTCATCACAAAATGCATCCAGTCCTGAGTAACTTTGAAGTTTTGTAATTTTTTTATAATCAGCCCTGCACCAATGCTTCTCTCCTTCCGGTGAAATCATGGCATACAACCAATGTCCTCCTTCTCTGAAGTCCATGGATTTTGTCTTCGTTTGATAAGGCTTTGGTGCCCACCAAAGATCCAGTATTTCCGGATTGGTCCAGGCATCCCATACCAAATCAAGGCCTGCGGCAAATTCCCTTTTTACAGCAATTGTTTTGTTCTGTCGGTCTATTGAAAAATCGAATAAAAGATTAGTGTTCATTTTTTATTTTTTTTTAAATTTGACAATACTCTGTCCAATTCATTAAATCGGTTCTCCCAGATTTTTCTGAATTGTGCAAGCCACTTGTCAATTTCCTTCATCCTATCTGCATTCAGTTGATAATAAATTTCTCGTCCAGACTGCTCTTGTTTTACCAACTTGCATTCAGTCAATATTTTTAAGTGCTTGGAAACTGCTTGTCTTGTGGTACTGAAGTGTTCAGCTATTGCATTGGGCGTCATTGATTGTGAAGCAATCAATAAAATGATGGCCCTTCTTGTAGGGTCAGCAATTGCCTGGAATACATCTCTTCTCATTTTTTTGATTGATAGCACAACACCACAATTCCGCAATCAAACCTTTTAACATCCAACAAATCAAAATTCTGTTTGGAAGTTACGCTTTGAAAAATAGGTAGTCCGTTCCCCAGCACCACCGGATTGATAAACAAATGGAGTTCGTCAATTAAATTCTCCTTGATTAAAGATGAAACAAATTTTCCACCGCCATAGACAATCATGTCTTTCCCTTCACGATTTTTTAATGCATAAATTTCTTCAACGAGTTCACCACTTGCTAAAACTGTGTTGTCCCATTCTGAAGTGAGCAGCGATTTGGTAAACACAACCTTTGGCGTATGCACAAATACTTCGGCCCCCTCTTCAGGTTCAGGACTATGTAAAGAGGCTGTCCAGTGTGGAATAAAACCCTCTGCAAGTTTTCTTCCCAACAAAATAGTATCTACCTCTTCTGTAAGTTGTCGGACATACCCTTTCAGGTCTTCAGACCAGTCAAAGGTTAACCAATCCATTTCCCCGTTTATCCCGGAAATAAATCCATCCATGGACATTTGGACTTGTAGTTTTAATTTTCGCATGTTATAAAGAATTATTTATGAAACTATTCAGTTGCAAATATAAATGCAACTGATTGGTTTCACAAATAAAAGTAATTTATTTTTAAGAAATTTTAAAATGCCACAGGTTGAAACGGCACAAAAACCTCCAATCAAATTTTAAATGTTGCAGAAAGCGCACCACACAGGCAATTTTGAATTAAAACCAGCCATTTAATGCTAAAAATGCTTGATTACCCAATGACCAACAGGGCTGACTAAAGCTTACCCATTTTTCTCCATGAGGGAAGTATCCAAAATGCATTCTCTGAATTTGCCTCCTCTTTGGCAGAAAATAAGAGCACAAAGTTTGTTCGGAAAAGGAAATCGCTGAGATGGTAAAGTGACAGAACTTTACTTTAAGAGGATTAAATTTGATTATACCAATAGGGTTTATTTGAGGAAAAGCGATTTGTCTATTTATTGATTTTAACTCACAACAAGTTGGCAGATTACCAAAAACGTCCCAAAGGCATAAAATGGGTTTGCCTTGATAAATGCCTTTAATAAAATCCTGAATTAAGAGCTTAAATCGAATGTAAGAAGTCCAAAACCACGAGAAGGTTCACTATTTATGGGCCGATTCAATAAATTGAAAAAAATACTTAACTATCATCCAAGCTAATAAATAAAAGTTTACCTTTGCATTTCATGCAAAAAGTAAGTTGGTCCAGTTTCTTCAATTTTCTTCTTTAATATTTTCATTTCAGAACCAACGGACAAATTCTTAAGGTGTTTCTTTTAATTCAGTTTATTAACTTTTCTTACTTATAATTTGGAATATTATGAAAAAGGTACTTTGCTTACTGATTTTAATGAATTCAATCCACCTGAATGGTTTTTCCGCAACGGTGAACCTTGATGTTGCAAAACAAGTGGCCCTGTTTTTTGCGAACCACATTTCGGCGGTTAGAATTGAAAAAGTTGAGCTTGCACATAAGGCAGAATCCACGAATCACGTTCCTGTTTTTTTTATCTTTAACTTAAATGCCAACGATGGATATATAATCATCTCCGCAGAAGATGTAGCTACTCCAGTGATGGGCTACTCATTAAAGGGTAGATTCACCAGTATAGACATGCCGATAAATCTTCAAAAGTGGTTGACTGAGTACAAGGAGCAGATTTTTTACATCAGAGATAATAACCTGCAAGCACCTCCTAAAATCAAGCAACTTTGGCAGGACTATTATCAAGGTATATTTTCTGTCAAAGATCAAATTTCAAGTGTTTTACCACTGATGAATACCATTTGGAATCAACGCCCTTATTACAATGACCTTTGTCCGGGAGGCTCTGTGACAGGTTGTGGAGCTACTGCCATGGCACAAATAATGAAGTATTGGAATTATCCAAAGCAAGGCACCGGATTTCACTCTTACAATCACCCAAGCTATGGTACACTTTCAGTTAATTTTGGGAATGCAACATATGATTGGTCCAAAATGCCAAATGATGTCAGAGGTTACAACTTTGATGTTGCAAATTTGATGTACCATTGTGGTGTAGCTCAAAACATGGACTATAGTCCGCAAACAAGTTCTTCAGGATTATACACCATTGATGAAGCATTCAAAACATACTTTGGCTATAAGCAGTCAACTCAGGTTTACAACCGTCAGAATTATGGAACCGCAGAATGGGTCAATTTATTAAAAAACGAACTTGACAATTCAAGGCCTTTGCTTTATAGAGGTGCCGGCACAGGAGGTGGGCATTTTTTTGACATCGATGGATACGACAATAATAATTTCTTTCATATCAATTGGGGATGGGGTGGCGCTTATGATGGTTATTTTACCATTGATGCACTCAATCCGGGTGGAGTCGGAACCGGTGGAGGGACCGGAGGATACAATTCAGGTCATTATGCCATTTTGGGCATTCAGCCAGAGCAGACCAGTACGGGCAGCTTTGATCTCAGTCTTTATTCAGCCATGGAAGTTAATCCTACTTCATTGGGTTCAAATCAAGCATTCAAAGTTTCTGTGAAAATTGCCAATTTAGGAATGTCAGCATTTAGTGGAGACTTTTGTGCGGCTGTTTTTACAAATGAAGGTGTCTTTGTAGATTTTGTTCAAATCTTAAACAACCAAAATCTTCAAAATGGATTTTACAATACATACGAATTCAACTCTGCCGGGATGACGCTTATTCCGGGAAAGCACACCATTGGACTTTACTACCGCAATCCAGACAAGGAATGGACTTTAATCAATCAATCTACGTACAATAACCCAATAAGTCTGACGGTGGCCAGTAATGCGAATGTAATTGCCATGTATTCAAAAATGAATTTCAGCTCCAACCCGATCGTACAGGACCAGGCGTTTACGGTAACTGCTGACATTGCTAATTATGGAGCTACAGATTTTAAGGGATGGCTGTCTGCAGATATTTTTGACAAAGAGGGCAAATGGGTTGAAACAATAGCTGAAATCGAAAATACCGTAATCAAGGCAGGTTTTTTTAATTCCGGATTTCAATTTTCAAATGATGGATTATCCCTTGATCCCGGGAGTTATTACATTGCCCTGTTTAATTCAACAAATTACACTGATTGGTACATCCTTTCCAATACTTTGTATGACAATCCTGTATTGATCAATGTTGTTTCACCGGGAATCACTGCCGATAAATATGAAGACAATAATTCAAGAGAAACTGCCTACAATTTACCATATACTTTTAATGGAAGTCAGGCTCATATAAACACCATAGGCTCAAATTTTCATAACAGGACAGAATATGATTTTTATAAAGTAATATTGCCGGCAGGATCAGAATATAAAATTGAAACTAAAATAGGAGACCGATTCAGTAGCCTGGATGGTAAAGATTACTCTGCAGATATTTTAATTTCTTATGATCTCGGCAATGGATATTCTGAGGCTTATGACTATTCAATACCAAATAATATTATTTTGAAAAACGGAGGCGAGGCCTTGTTCTACATTGCCCCCTATTCTGCAGGCGAAACTGGAACTTATATATTGGATTTAAAGATTACTAAAACTCAACCTTCAGCAAGTAAAGATTTCATAAATGAAAATCTACTAAATTGCTCGCCAAATCCAGCCAATAACCTCCTTTATTTAGAAACTACTGCAACTCTTACCGGAGCAAGTGATGTTAAAATTTTTAATACCACAGGACAACTTATAAAAGCAATAAATAAAATTTCCATTGGTACTCAGAAAATGCCGATAGATGTAAGCAGCCTCCAAAATGGTCTCTATTATCTTAAAATTCAGAATCAGTTAATGGAATCTAATTCAATAAAAATAAATATTTTACATTAGATGAACTTGAATAGAATTTCAAGCATACTTATTATTTTATTGTTTTGTCTGTGTTGCACGAGGAAGGGGATCATGAATGATTTTGACAGTTCAGGGCCTCCAACGATGATTTATAAAATGAAAGAAGAATCCTATAAAGTCCTTGTGCCGGTGATGCTTTCCGCGGATAGATCTGAAATTATTGCATATCCTGCAAAACAAGATCTGTTAAAAAATAATAGATACACCTATCCTACAGAATTGACCAAAGGATATTTTTTAGATAACCGTGGTATCAATGCTCAAACTGCCCTGTTGAAACTAAATTATGAAATGTATTTAAAAATGGAAGATGGTTTTTCTTCAAAGGATTTAATTCTTCAAATAAAAGACAAAAACCCATTTATCGAACTCTATGATTGTGGCAATAGATTTAAATTCAATAACGAAGTTAAAGAGATCAATCAAATGATTCTGAAGAACAAATTAAAGAACTGCAAATGTCTTATAAAGCAATAAAGTTTCCGGAAATTTAACAAATTCAACGGATTTTCGATTACAATTACAATTCCTTAAAACTAAAATGTATCTGCCTGTACATATCTTTTTAATATTTAAATGACAGGCCTGTTTATCTGAAATTATTTCCAACTAATTTGTTGGGAGCCTGCGGCTCTGCTGTCTTCAAGACGCGTTATGGTTGAATTTCTTACATCTACCATATAAATTCTTAATCCGCTGACTACGGCAATGTATCTACTGTCGGGAGACCAGGTTGGAGCAGAAGGCACAGTTAAATCTGTTTTTATTTGCCGGGGATTTGAACCATCAAATGACATGGTCCACAATTCATAACTACTTATAAATGCTATGGTATTACCATCCGGACTTACACTGGGACTGTTTACATCTGTTAGATTAGGATCTATTCGTGTGATGGAATTAAAATCCTTATCAATTAAATAAAGTCCATTGTTTCTAGAAGGGGCCCCCTGAACAATCAATGAACCATCAGGCGCCCAACTTGGTGAGTAATAACTTTGATCAAGCTTGTCTGGATTACCAACGCTTAATAATAATTGTCCGGATTGAGCATCGACCACATAAGTCACCTGATTATAAGGATACCCATCGTATGCCACATATTTCTGATCAAATGAAATACGAGGTGAGTTTAAAAAATTTCTGTCTTTATTATTGGGATCTACGCTCCAGGAAACAAGCGTTCTTCGATTTGCACCGTATAGGTCCGTAATCATGATTCTGCCTTGGTGATTTTCGATGGCCAGGATATCCCCATTGGCCATGATGTCCGGCTGTATTGCATTATTCATCAGCTGTTCAACATTTCCATCTTTTGCTGATATCCTGAACAATGTTCCACCTGCCTGAGAGCCATCATTATAATAGATGGATCCTGAGAAATCACTGTCAGACGAATCATTTGAGGGACAGCCTGTAAGCACAAATAAAAAAAGCAAAACGAAACAATGTAGTAGTAGCCTGTTCATAATAAAAATTTTAAATAATTTATAAAGGACAATGTTTTTAGAAATAATTAATCTCCGTTTTTTATAAATCTCTAGAATCTGAATAAAACGCAAAAAAAAAAAATCAAGTTTAGTGGAACGGCAATACCTATGCCCAAAATGAAAATTGAACTATGATTCAGATCGCAAACAAAGCGCTGAACAAAATATGAAACGCCCTTGGCAAATGTAAGTCAGTATTTCCAATTTTGGTGAATTGCCTGTATATTTATTTTTAATATTGATTATCAACCGTGTTTCAAATATACTTGTCGATAAAATTGACCTTTGGACACTTTAGCCTTTCAACTCTATTTTGCCGTTTAAGAATAATATTTTACATATACATCCTGGCGATGGTTTGAGAAACCTAACAGGTGATTATTATCATACAGCGTGAAGTAGGGTTCCTAAAAGTCCAATTTAACATACTTAAATCAGGAACGGCGAAACGAATAATTTCGGATTCATTTTTTCGAATTTCAATACCCTTTCAAAACCATTTTTAAAAAAATCCACCACCTTTTAATGTGAATAAAAAATTCTAAGAAAACAAGTTCGACTCCATGTTCTAAAGATCTTACCCTATAAACTTTTACCTTCATCAGGAAACTTTATTAAAGTGATTTTTAGGATCTAAATTTACATTACCAAGTACCTGGCTTTAGAATCCAATTTCTATCTGGGTGGTCCTGACATAAGCATAATGGCAAGCTTCGTGATCATCAAAATGACTATCCAGGAAATTCCGATAAATTTACAACCGTATCCATACATCTCATTTCCTTTGGTGGTGTTGTAGGAAAGGTATGAACTCAAGCCCAATAGTAATCCCGCAATCAAATACACAAAGGCTTCTGATTTTGGATGATATGAATCAATAAGAGTTACCCAAAATCCTTTGAGCAGAAAAAGAACGGCCAGTGCATTGATGCCTGCCATCAGTATGTAAATCATTTTTAACATTGCTAACCATATTTATGAGCATGAAAAATATTTTGTAAAAATATCTGACAATATTTATTTTACTACACTTTCCTTATCCAACTTTTGAATAGCGCGTTTTGAAAAAAAAATGAATCTTTATATGTACACATGGTTCAAAACAAACAAAATATTTTCTAAACATTACCTTTCATGAATTCTCTGATAATTTCCAGGTACAAATCTATTTCCCGCAAATGTGTACGGAAAGAAAGAATTGCGATGCGTATCCAGTATTGCTGATGAATGGTGGTTGAAGAAACAAACATCCGGCCATCTCGCACCACGTGGTCCACAAGTGCCGCATTAAATGCATCTGCGTCTCCCTGAAGTGGAACATAACGGTAAATGCATACGGACAAATCCGGATAGGAACCAACTTCAAAACCCATCTTACGGATCTCCTCATAAAAATATCTGCACAAAAGTATTTTTTCCTCCAGGGCTGCCTTGAAAGGTTCAATGCCATACAAACGCAATGGAATCCACAATCTCAATCCCCTAAAGTGTTTGGTGAGCTCAGGAGAAAGGTCGGAGGCACTGAGTTCTTCCATCGCCTGTACGGTATCCTGCATGTATGCAGCACGATAATAATGGGCTTTGTATTGAGAGGCAGTATCTTTGATAAGGACCGCTCCCAGACCGTATGATAAAAATAAGCCCTTATGCGGATCAATGGCAAGCGAGTCAGCTCGCTCGATTCCGGAGAATTTATTTTTAAGCGGATAACCAAGTTCATCCTCAAGATCTGCTAAAATAAAAAATCCCCCATAAGCTGCATCGACATGAAACCACAGATGATAATCCTCTGCCACCGTTGCCAATTCATTAAGCGGGTCTACTGCTCCGGTATCTGTGGTACCGGCAGATCCAATGATGATGAAGGGTTCAAAACCTAATTCCAGATCTTCCTCAATCTTCTTCCTTAAATCTACCGGATCCATTCTGAAACGATCATCCATGGCTACAAATCGGGTTCTGGCTTCGCGCATCCCACAAATACGGATGGCCTTGTGTACACAATGATGAACCTGTGAAGTCAGGTAGATGCACTGTTTGTTGAATTCAGCTGCCTTAAGCTCTTTAGCTTCCCGGGCAGTGGTAAAGGCTATGAGGTTGGCTATGCTTCCCCCACTGGTGAGATTGCCATGCGCGGTAGATGGAAAACCCATGATTCGGCAGAGCCATCGTATGAGTTCATTTTCAAGTTTTACAGCACCGGGACCGCTGTAGTATATTCCGGCATATTGGTTGCATACAGCAGCCAGATAATCTCCCAACGCACCTGCGTACAAACCACCTCCTGGTATATAACCCAAATGCCCTCCGGAAGCAGGATTAAGACCCTGATGGAGCATTTCTTCATCCAATTGATTCAGAATGCCATGCAAATCCATAGTTTCATTGTCCGGGTGCTCCAATTTGCCCTTCATACTTTCAAAGGAAAAATAGGCTTTTCGATCCATCAGACTGTCCAAAAAGTCCTGTGCAAATTCTTGCATTTCACGATCCAATCCTTCGCGGATCTTACGGTCCGGTGATAAGGCTGCACCGGCTCTTTCAAGTTCCAGGATTTGTGCTTTTAATTGATTTTCCATAAAGTCTGCAAAATATTAAATGATCCTTCAGCAGGCTTAATTTTTATTTAATGATTTGTAAATATCCTACCTCAAATGGTTCGAATTGATTAAAAATGCTTATTTTTAGACTTCGCTGCATGACAGCACAAAACCGATCTAATTTTTCCAATTTCAAATGTTGACAAAAGACCGTATAAACGAGGCATTAAAATTTCATTTTGGTTTCGAATCCTTTAAAGGCAATCAAGAGAAGATCATAGAATCTGTACTCAATCAAAAAGATACTTTCGTAATTATGCCGACAGGTGGGGGAAAGTCCCTCTGCTATCAGCTTCCTGCCCTGATGTTACCTGGCACTGCCATCATCATTTCACCCCTCATTGCACTGATGAAAAATCAGGTAGATGCCATCCGGGGTTATGGACAGACAGACGAGATTGCGCATTTTATGAATTCCTCGCTGAATCGCTCAGAAATCAAGCAGGTAAAGGAAGACATTACCCGTGCAAAAACCAAATTGCTCTATGTTGCACCGGAGACTTTGCAAAAAGAAGAAACCATCGAATTTTTAAATTCAGTGGACCTCTCCTTTATGGCAGTAGATGAAGCACATTGTATCTCTGAATGGGGACACGACTTCCGACCGGATTATCGTCGCATCAGAGACATGATCAATTCCATTGACCGACACATTCCCATTATTGCACTCACGGCTACTGCAACACCTAAAGTCCAGATTGACATCGTAAAGAGTTTGGAAATGAATGATCCGGATATTTACATGGAGTCCTTCAACCGACCCAATCTATATTATGAAGTAAGGCCAAAAATTAATAAGGACCAGACGATGAAACAGATCGTCCAAATCCTAAAGGCCCAACCGGGTGAATCCGCCATTATCTATGTGCAAGCCCGAAAAACGACTGAGGAGTTGGCTCAGGTACTTCTAGTTAACGGGATTAAAGCTGCTCCTTACCATGCTGGCATGGATCCAAAAGCAAGATCTCAGGTTCAGGATGATTTTCTGATGGAAGAAATCGATGTTATTTGTGCCACGATTGCCTTTGGAATGGGGATTGACAAGCCGGATGTACGGGTAGTTATCCATTATGACATTCCAAAATCCCTTGAAAATTATTATCAGGAGACAGGTCGGGCAGGCCGTGATGGCATGATTGGCAATTGTTTTGCTTTCTTCGCTAATTCAGACCTCACCAGACTGGAAAAATTCCTGAGAGACAAACCGGCTTCTGAACGGGATATGGGAGCTCAGCTCCTTGATGAGGTGGAAGCATACGTAGAAAGTTCTGTATGCAGACGAAAATTTGTACTTCATTATTTCGGAGAGGAATTTGAAGAATCTCGCTGCAAGGCTATGTGCGACAATTGCAGACACCCTAAACCAAAATTAGAAGTCAAAAAAGAAATGCTGCTGGCCTTAAAAACCATTCTTGCACTCAATCAAAATTTTACCATAAAACCTTTGGTCGAATTCCTCTGTGGAATCAACACAAAGGATATTCTGGACTACGAACTAGACCGTCATGAATTGTTTGGACAAGGGAAAGACAGGGACAATCTTTTCTGGTTCTCTTTATTCAGACAAGGGATTTTACAAGGTTTTATTATTAAAGATGTAGAAACTTATGGAATTCTAAAACTCAGCGAACAGGGCAAGGAATTCATTAAAAAACCGGAAGCCGTTGAAATTTCAATCAACCATGATTACGGTAATACCAGTTCCATTGAAGAAGATACCGCTCCGGCACAAGGTGTAGCGCTGGATCCGCAGCTCTTCAATACTTTAAAAGAAATCAGACTGGATGTAGCCAAAAAACATAAGGTTAAACCTTGGGTGGTGTTCTTTGATCCTTCCTTAGAAGAAATGGCTACTCAATACCCTATCAGCATGGAAGACCTGTGCAAAATATCCGGTGTAAGCAGAGGAAAGGCAGAACGATATGGTCAGGCTTTCATAGACTACATTGCCAAATATGTAGAAGAAAATGAAATTGAACGCCCGGATGATTTCCAAATTAAGCAAGTAGCTGACAAGTCCAAGGCAAAAGTGGAAATTATAAAATGCATTGACAAAAAAATGCCTCTTGGTGATATTGCCCGAAATGTTCAAATGAATATGGAAGAGCTGATGGACGAATTAAACATCATCGTCAGTTCAGGAACTAAAATAAATATAGATTACTACATAAAAGAAGAAGTGGACGAATCGATATGCGAAGACATCTACGATTACTTCAATACGGCAGACAGTGACTCAACCGAAGAAGCTTATAGAAGCCTCAAGGAGGACGACATTACCTTTGAAGAAATTCGATTGGTCCGCCTTAAGTTCCTTTCTGAAATGGTCAATTGATGCAGAAGCCGGGCATACTCATTATAAATGGCCCTAATCTGAATATGCTGGGGGTACGTCAACCAGAAATTTACGGGAACGTATCGTTTGAAACATACTTGGAAAATTTACATGCAACTTTTGCTGAGGTAACCTTGGGATATTATCAAAGTAACCATGAAGGAGATCTCATAGACTGCATCCAGGAATCAACCAAATCGTACAGAGGAATTGTCATAAATCCCGGAGCTTATACTCATACTTCTGTGGCCATTCGAGATGCCTTGGCAGGAATCCAAATTCCTGTTATTGAAGTGCATTTGAGCAACATCTATAGCCGCGAGCAATTTCGTCGCATTTCTTTAATTAAAGAGGTCTGTGTAAGTTCTTTTGTTGGATTTGGTCTGGATGGTTACAAAATGGCTGTTGAAAGAATGATGGAATTTATCAGAGCCGGATTTTAAAGCAAGGGTATCGAATGGAATTATATTCGCCAAAAATGAATTTCCAAAAATCCGTTTTCCAATTCAACATTTGTTCTCGGCTTCTAAAATTTAAAGGACAATAATTATTCACATAATCAAGGCTTACTGTGAGGACCCATACCGGGTAACATAAACCTAATTTACCAAAAAAAAACAGGAGGCTTCTTTTGGAAGCCCCCCGTTGCATTTTGAATGTTCCAAAAAATTACTTCGCAGGATTAGTTCCTTTCACCGGAGCAGCTCCTTGTGTAGTTGGTCTTCTTTTAGTATCTACACTTGTTGGTTTAGTTGCAGGGGTAGAACGCTTTGGCGTTGAAGATGAAGCATTTGGTTTTGCACCGGCAGATTTTCTGGTACCATCGGCAGATTTTGTATCAGTTCCCTGAGTGGTTGCATCTGTACTGCTGGATGTTTTGGCAGTTGTAGTAGTTGCAGCAGGTTTAGCATCCGTAGATTTTCCGGAAACGTCTGTGGATTTTGTTTCTGTACCCTGAGGTGCAGCAGCAGGTCCACCGGTTCTGTCAGGTCTTGGAGCTTGAGCATTGATCATAGCATTGAAAGCCATAAGAGCACCGAAAGTTAAAAGCAGTTTTTTCATTTAATTCAAAATTTAATGGTTTAAAAATTATAGTTTACATATTACAGTGATTCATTTTGATAAAAGGTTATCAGAATTAAAGGCTAATTATTAAAATTATTTTTTTTCTCATCCTTTAAAAAATAATGCCTTTGAATCAGAAATATTTTTTCATCGAAGTGCTAATCAAATTAATACTATGGTATCTCGCTAAAATGAGTGTTGAGTTCGGTATAAACCTATTTGGGAGCAAAATGCACTGTGTACATTTTAATCACCTCAACCATGTCAACTGCACAAAAAAAATAGGGGGTTACTTTTGTAACCCCCTATTTTTTTTAAATTTTTCCAAAAAATTACTTCGTTGGATTGGCGCCCTTCACTGGAGCAGCCTTTTGTGTTGTTGGCCTTCTTTTACAAGCAGCGGTACATTTATGGCCTTTTTCTCCATGAGCTAAAACGTGATTTCCACCTTTGCAAGCAGCAGTACACTTATGGTCTCTGATGTTGCCATCAGTAGCAGCAGTACCGTCACCACCAGTTCCAGCAGCTGGTTTAGAAGCAGAAGGAGTAGTTACCTTAGGAGCAGTTGAAGTAGCCCCAGGTTTGGTGGTGGTTGATGTTCCAGTGGCATCGCCAGATTTTGTTTCAGTTCCCTGAGGTGCAGCAGCAGGTCCACCGGTTCTGTCAGGTCTTGGAGTTTGAGCATTGACCATAGCATTGAAAGCCATAAAAGCTCCGAACATTAAAAGGAATTTTTTCATTTAAATAAATTTAATGGTTTAAAATAGATGTGCATTACTTATCAAAGTTACAGTATTTCGTAAAAGCTTATCAATATTTTTCGTTAAAATAAACTTAACAAAAGGATTTTAAGGCAGAATCAAAGATAAGAGCATAAAACAATCCTTCCTACTACCACAAGGTGGTCTTTCTGATTTCCTCCAGGTGGTCATAGATACATTGCAGCCCAAGGGTGGCGGCCCGGTTGTAGTCCATTACCTTTACTACCCTGCCATCATCAAAACTGATCATCAGACTGTTGACATGGTCTTCTGTTGCTTCTCCAAATTTCATTTCATTTTTTGGGATATGCAAATACTTTAACCTGAGCAATAAGTTACGGAATAGATCCGGGTCACATTGAGCTTTAAAGATCCCTTCCTCGAGTTCCGTATTTTTAATATTCTGCAGAATCATTCCTCCGGTACTGTCGATCTTCAACCGGTAGTCCGGGCATCCCCCAAACTGACAATAGGAATGTATTTGTATAAATCTTAAACCGTTTACATTCGGATTGGAGGTGTATTCAATCAATCGGTCAAACTTGTAAATTAGGGTATCTTTTCTGAGAAAACCCAGTGAGTAATAGGTGTTAAAATTCTTAGGAAACCGCACCTCATTGCCATTTTTCATGGTAACAGTTTGCTCGGATGCGTATTGCTTATATACAATAAGTGGTCCATCCTTTGTTTCCTCAATGAATGGAATATTAAGATCTCCTACTACTTTTGTCGGACTTACCGGTACCAATTCATAAACACCTGCGTCTTCCTTGGCTATAATCAGATAACTCTCATTTATCTTTCTTTTATAACCCTGAACAAATAAATCAAGCAGTCCATCGTCATTGAAATCGGCTACAAACCAGGGAGAATACTCAATGGAATCCAGGTACAATTGCTGGTCCTCATTTTTAACTTTTACACCCAGATTAAAACTCTTTAAATCTGAAAAGTTCTTTTCCAAAAAAATCTTGACTTCCTTCTCTAAAGTAAAGTCTTCAAATTCCTGAGCATTAAGTACACCAATGAATAAAGCAGGCAAAAGTGTCCACAAGAACTTAAACATATTCAAACGATCTATCGAATCAATGAAAAAACACCCTTTTGAGTACGAACTTGATTGTTCAGATAAAATATGGTCAAGGTGTACAGGTAAGACTCCATCGGTGCAGGATTCCCATCTATGTTTCCGTCCCAGGTTGCTGCAGGATTGGTTGTGGAAAACACCTTTTTACCCCAGCGATTGTAAATATCAAATTCAACACTTCTGATTTTGTTGAGATTGTTGTCTTTGTACACTGGATTGAAATCTTTATTCACCACCGTTTCACTACCCGGCATAAAAACATTCGGGAAGTCCACACATGGTAATTCTTCTATGTTGTATGTCAAACTAGCTGCCTCATCACAATAGGAGGAGGTGATGGTTAAAGCAATATTGGGTATGGTGATTAAAGTATCATAGGTGGTATTGGGAATCTTGGTATCAGGATCAGGTGACCAAAGATATTTTACAAAAGGATTTTGGAAATCAAGATTGGCGTACTTAACCGGAATGGCAAGTATGGTATTGGAATCGCCCACACATCCCATGACTTTGGTGGCACCTTGTTTAAAGTCGTAATAACTGCAACTTCGCTTTAATTCAAGATCGAACATTTTTGGGATGATGGTTGAATTGTTATTGACCATGGGTAAACTGATCAATTTCAACCCGGCAAAAGTATCTTGTTTAAATTTTTCAACATTGGTTCTGGCAATAATTTCCTTATCCTCCGCAGTACATTTGACATCATTGATCTTTAAATCCGTAGCCAACTTTGCATTGAAGAAGCGCAGCGTGTCTGTGAAGTTGCCGGTCATGATTACATTCTCTTCAATCTCAGAATAATCGATGGCAAGGTTAGATACCTTATCCGATGTTATACTCTTCAATAAAGAATTATTGGCTGTATTTGCTAATCTGGAATCATACTTTGCACCTGCAGGTGAAGATAGATTTCCATTTACACGGTGTGCAAAGGAAGTTAAATATTGCCGCTGATTTCCTCCCCGGGGCCTAAAACTGACCACCCTTGGCTCCAGACTTGGATCATAGGGATATGCCAGAGTCGTTTGCTCTTCAATAATGCCATCCTGATCCAATTCCACCAAACATAAATTATGGGTAGAAGAGGTGGTAAAATAATTACCAGCCAAAACAATACTGGAATTACCAGTCACAATACCCCGGTCAATGTGTACAAACTGGCTGTCCAAATGATAGGAAAACAATACATTGAAACTTGGGTCTATCCCTGCCACGAGATTGCTGTCCAGGGCAAGAAAAATCTGATTGTTATTAAAAACGTGTACATCGCGGATTAAATGAGCAGAATCCATTTTACTCAATAGTTGCTGAGAAAAATTCTGATCCGTCCTGATCAGGTATCCGCTTAGGTTGGATGAATCAGGGCCGGCATTAAAACTTATATAGCGGGATTGTACATCATTGGTCGCATGCACTACCGGATTTAGATAGACTTTCTGATCGGGAATGGAAATCGTGGTAGACAGTAAAACACTTCCTGTGAATGGATGGATTTCAAGCAAGTGAATACCTGATTGCGCTCCTTTGGTAAATATCTCTGCCAATAAAATGGTATCTGACTGACTTCCTCCTGGAAATCTTGCAGTATTCATGGAAAACAAATCAAAAGTGTCTACTTTAAATTTTTTGGTATAGACCTTTTTACCGCAATAGTTGTACTTGATCAACTGAATGGTAGAGTCCGGAGCATTTGCCAAAGTAATCCATCCGGCATCAGTGGTTCCATGTACGTTCAAAGCTTTCAAAGGCAAACTATCTTTCACATCAAAAAACTGAAGAGGTTGCGCCGCCAGATCCAATGAAAAAATAATAGCCACAAAGGGAATCCAGAATAAATGCCTGAAATTTGCCATGTCTTGTAAGAATGATTTATTTAACTTGCCGCAAAGTTAAGCAGAATGGACTTCCTAATCTGTTAAAAATGCGTCAAAAATAAAGCTCAAAAATAATATATTATAAATTTAATATACGTAATTGTATTGTAATCATGAATATTATATATTACTTAAATAATTTATTTATATTATTGTGTTTTTCAGCAACGCTCTCCGCCCAGAGCGGATGGAATATGCAAGTTCGGGCATTGGTAAAACCTCCTGAAAACTGCAGCAGTATTTGGGGTCATACAACCGGAAATGGAAAGGAATTGGCGCTCTTGGGAACTGCTGAAGGTGTCCGGATTTACGATCTCAGTTTGCCGGATCAGCCTAAGGAGATATTATTTATTCAAAGTAATCCCTGCCTTTGGCGCGAGTTAAAGACTTCCGGAGACTTCGCTTACGTATCCAGTGAGTGTGACGATGGATTGTTGATCATTGATTTGCGAAATCCGGATTCTATTCAGCACAAATTTGTTTTTGACTTTTTAAACGCCGATGGGGATAGTTTTCGTGTCACCAATGCACATACTTTGTACGTAGATGAAAAAGGCTTTATCTATTTAAGTGGAGCAAGGGAAGTGGGCGCTGGTTTTGCGATACTTGATCCTTCATTTGATCCCTGGCAACCACAATTGATTTTTAATCAGAATGGTGATTACATGCATGAAGTCCATGTATGGGAAGATGTACTTTATGGAGCAGAATTATTTAATGGGGTGTTCAGTATCTGGGATATAAAAGACCGAAAAGCGCCTAAAAGAATAGCTGATCAAAGAACAGCCTTCACCTTTACACACTCTGTCTGGCTGGATCAGAAACAAAAGATTTTGTACACCGCCGATGAAACCAATGGAGCTTTGGTGGAAGCCTGGGATGTATCTGATCCTTACTTTATACGAAAAAAGGACCAATTCAGAGTCGGATTTGGTGCTGACCCTTACCACATTCCCCATAATGTTTTTCATCATCAGGATCACTTGTACATCAGTTGGTATACGGAAGGTGTTCGGGTACTTGACACCAGAAGACCTGACAATCTTGTGGAAGTCGGATATTTTGATACCTATCCCGGAAAACTCAGCGGCTTTCATGGATGCTGGAGCGTTTACCCATTTTTTAAATCAGGTTTGATCATAGCATCTGACATCGAAACCGGAATGTTTGTAATGGAATTTAATGGAACCAGAGCGGCTTACCTGGCAGGCAAGGTTGCAGACAAAGCAACTAACCTTCCCATCTACGATGCGCACATTAGTCTTAAGCCCCTTAATGGCCCAAACAAGATCCAATCAAATTCTGATCTGAAGGGAAATTATAAAATGGGATCCGGTGACAATGGAACCCACGAAATAACGGTCAGTAAAGCAGGATATCAGATTTACAGAAAAAATATTGATCTGTTTACAGACAGTTTGATTACCCTTGATATTTTAATGGAAGAACTACCCAAATCATCCATTAAAATTACTTTGAATGATGCACAAACAGGAAATGTCATCCCTGATGCGGAGGTTCAAATCTGGACAGACCAACTTAGTTATTCCGGAAAAACAGATTCAAATGGGCTTTGCCTGATTGATCAGATATACCATGGACAATATGTTTTACTCTGCGGGAAATGGTCCTATCTGCATAAAGGAGACAGCAACTTAGTTATATCCGGTTACCATGAAAAGAATTACACATTATCCATAGGATTTGAAGATCAGTTTGTATTGCATCATGACTGGAAAATTATTTCCGACGACAGCATAGTGAGTTGGCAATACGGCAATCTGTCTGAATTGTTTCCGCCTCCTTCCAACTACCCATCCAAAGACATCAGCGGGGACTTTGGAGATCAATGTATTTATACCAATAATTTTGGGGACACTGATTCGAAATACAGACTCAACGGTCATCTATACCTAATGTCTCCTTCCATGAATCTGAATCCATATGATGAGATTCAACTGTCCTATTATCCCTGGGCCTACGGTGGGTGGGATGATGCCATCATGGAGTGCTACCTCCAGATGGATGATGAAAAAATATTTATTGAAAATATTCCACTTAATCTAAAAGGAAATTTTAATCCTAAAACGGATCGAAAAATAAAAGTCAAAGGAATAAAAAGAGACTCTGTCCGATTTGTATTTCATTTATGGAACAATCCGGATTCATCGATGTATGCCATCTCCCTAAAAGCTGCTCTGGACGGTTTTAAATTAGTGGGTTCCCTGCCAAACAAAACGATTTCCCCAACAAAGGATGCCATTGAGATTTTTCCAAATCCATTCCATGATCATTTTTTATTGAACAATCATTTTGAAGATAAGATGATTTTAAAATTGTTTTCAGGAACAGGTGAATTTATCTCCCGTAAAATTTTATTTCCTGGTGAAAATTTTATTCCACTTAATAAAACCTTATCATCGGGATTAATTTTTTACCAGGTCGCGGACCAACTGGGAAAAATTATATCCTCAGGCAAACTCATCCAAATAAATAATTAATCTTTGTGCGTCAACAATGACAACACCCCTCATAAGTAATTTTGACTTGGTGGTCATCGGCGGCGGTGCAGCAGGATTTTTTGCAGCCATCCAATTTGCAGAAATGAGACCGGCATCCCGCATTGCCATCCTTGAAGCGGGGGTGGAATCTTTGTCAAAAGTGCGCATCTCTGGTGGTGGAAGATGCAATGTAACACACGCTTGTTTCGACCCGGAGGAGTTGGTCAAATATTATCCTCGAGGGAACAAAGAACTTCTTGGTCCGTTTTACCATTTCGGTCCTCAGCAAACAGTTGATTGGTTTACCGCACACGGGGTGTCCTTGAAGACAGAAAGTGATGGAAGAATGTTTCCGGTAAGCAACAAATCACAGAGTATTACAGATTGTTTTGAACATTGCATTAAGCAATACGGGATCAGACTTTTATTAAAAAAACGTGCACAAGAAATTAAATGGGTTGAGGAGGATGAACTTTGGAAGATCAATACAGATGCTGAAATATTTCAATCAAGATTCTTGTTGGTATCCAGCGGCAGTGACCAGCGCAGTTGGGAAATTTTAAAAAGCATGGGACATACTTTGATCCAACCAGTACCTTCCCTCTTCACTTTTAAAATTAAAGACGAAGTTCTGAATACCTTAGCCGGCCTCAGTGTCCCACATGCAACTGTTAAAATATTGAATACAAAATTTTCAGAAGAAGGACCTGTGCTGATCACCCATTGGGGACTGAGTGGTCCCGGAATTTTAAAACTCTCCGCATGGGCAGCCAGAGAATTATTTGAACGCAATTACGAATTTTCAATATCCGTAAATTGGATTCATTCTGCTGAAAGCACCACACTCGAATCCCTCTTAAATTTTAAAAACAAGAATCCTAAAAAATTAGTTTGCGCCCATGGATTGTTCGATATACCCTTGCGCCTATGGAAATACTTTTGCGCTCAAGCCGGTATAGCAGACGTTAAAAATTGGGCCGATACGCAACTTAAAGAAATTACTTACCTGAGCAAACTGCTTTGCAATCAGATTTTTGAAATCAAAGGAAAAACAACCTTTAAAGAAGAATTTGTAACAGCCGGAGGCGTAGCCTTACAGGAAATAAATTTCAAAACATTTGAAAGCAAAAAATGCAAAAATCTATTTCTCGCCGGAGAAGTGCTCAACATTGATGCCCTCACAGGTGGATTTAATTTTCAGGCAGCCTGGACCGGTGCAGCGATCGCAGCAGAAGAAATGGGGAAGAGAATGAGAGAATTTGAAAATGAGTTAATGAGCTAATGAGTTAATTTGCAAATGGGTTAACGTATCGGTTGTTTGTAGCGTCCCAGCGTCAAACTGATGTGGATCAAAAATGGTGCTCGTTAAAAACCTCGTAAGAAATTTGAAAATGAGTTAATGAGCTAATGAGTTAATTTGCAAATGGGTTAATAGGGAATTAAAACAATCTCTATTGACTGTTGGTCAAATAAAGATAATTCGCTTGATCTGCATTAAAATATTTAAGCAAGGCTGCTTGTAAATCTTCTTTGGTCAGGGAGCGGTAATGCTCCAGTTCATTGAGGACGAGATTAATGTCTCCCAGCCATTCTGCATAGGAATAATTCAATGCCTGATTAACTACTCCCACCTGAGAAAACAGATAAGCACTTTCGTTTTTGTTCATGTATTTCTGCCAGTCATGATCACTGAGTTCATGGCTTTTTAGTTGTTCTATTATTTCCCAGAAAGCGGCTTCTCCGTCACTTACTTTGACACCGTTCCGAAGCTTTCCTTCCAACAAAATAATTCCGGGATCCGTGGTGGAACTCAAATAACAATCAATATTGGAGAACAACATTTTTTCCTTTCTGAGCTTGCTGTATAACAAAGAGGACCTTCCCTCAGAAAGGATATCTGTCAAAAAATCCAATGCGTAAAATTCCTTCGTATTCCTGGCACTTGCATGCATCCCAATGTAAAGAGCTTCTTCCGGATACTCCCCGGGGACGGTACGAATTCTCTTTTGATTCTGAGGGGGTTCCTGAGCATATTTATTTTGATTCCTGACTCCCGAAGATATGTCGCCAAAATGCCTGGCCACCATCTGTTCAACCTCTTTGGGATTAACATTTCCAGTTACTACTAGCACTGCATTGGAAGGATTATAATAAGTGTGATAAAACTCATCAGCATCTTTAAATTCCAATCCCGCAATCTCTTCCTGATTTCTTCCGATCACCGGCCATTTATATGGGTGTACTTCATAACACATGGCCATCAGGTAATGAGAAAATAATCCATAAGGATTGTTCAGATAATGTTCAGAAAATTCTTCAATCACCACTCGCTGTTGAATTTCAAATTCCTTGCGCTTTATTTTGAAACCATTCATGCGATGTGCTTCCAGTTGGAGCATGAGTTCCAGTTGAGAGGATGGGGCTATGTTGTAATACTGAGTGGTGTCCGGTGTTGTAAAGGCGTTGCTCTCCCCTCCTGCATTTTGCATGATCTCATCAAAATCAACCTCTTTGCCACAATTGGAAAACATAAGATGTTCAAACAAATGGGCCAGGCCTGTTTTATTTTCTTTTTCGTCTCTGGATCCCACACGATATAAGATACAAACACAAGCCATCATAGTGGTCTGGTCCGGCACCACTATAAGCGTAAGCCCATTAGCCAGATGTGTGCGATGATACGGAAGTGCGCGTTCGATGACTTGATTTATCAAAGCGTACCTACCATTTCTTCGGGTTTAACCCAATTGTCAAAATCCTCTGCACTCAAATATCCAAGATCGAGGGCAGTTTGTTTTAAAGTCTTTCCGGTCTTGTGTGCAGTCTGCGCAATTTCTGCAGCTTTATAATAGCCAATTTTAGTATTCAGGGCCGTCACCAACATCAGCGAATTGTCCAGATTTGATTTGATATTGTCATACAAAGGCTCAATGCCAATTGCACATTTATCGTTGAACGAAATACACACCTCTCCAATTAAGCGGGCACTGTGCAGAAAATTATAAATCATCATTGGTTTGAACACGTTTAGTTCAAAATGTCCGGTAGCACCACCTACATTGATGGCTACATCATTTCCCAACACTTGCGCAGCGACCATGGTCATGGCTTCGCATTGTGTTGGATTTACTTTGCCGGGCATGATGGAAGAACCGGGCTCATTGTCCGGTATGTAAATTTCTCCAATGCCACACCTTGGACCTGATGCCAGCAGTCTGATGTCGTTGGCAATTTTCATCATGCTGCAGGCTACTGTTTTTAAAGCACCATGTGCTTCTACAATGGCATCGTGTGCAGCAAGCGCCTCAAATTTATTCGGTGCCGTGACAAAGGGCAATCCGGTAAGGGCAGCAATGTGCTTGGCCACATTTTCGGAGTAACCCGGAGGGGTATTGATTCCAGTACCAACAGCCGTTCCACCCAACGCCAATTCTGCCAGATGAGGCATGGTATTTTCAATGGCGCGAATGCCATGTGTCAATTGTGCAACATATCCGGATAACTCCTGACCTAAAGTCAAAGGGGTAGCGTCCATGAGATGTGTCCGGCCAATTTTTACAACCTGCCAAAATGCCTTGGATTTTTCCTGCAGCGTGTCGCGCAATTTCTTAATTCCGGGCAAAGTACAATCTACCAACATTTTGTAGGCTGCAATGTGCATTGCCGTAGGAAAAGTATCATTGGAAGATTGAGACTTGTTTACATCGTCATTGGGATGGACAGATTTTTTTTCATCTATCAATGCTCCGCCATTCATCACATGCGCACGATAAGCAATCACTTCATTCACATTCATGTTGGATTGAGTTCCTGAACCGGTTTGCCAGACGACCAGCGGAAACTGATCATCCAACCTTCCCTCCAGAATTTCATCGCAAACTGCTGAAATGAGGTTTAAGGTAGATTGAGGTAAAACCCCTGCTTCAAAATTGGTAATGGCAGCTGCCTTTTTCAAGTAAGCAAATGCCTGGATGATTTCGATCGGCATTTTATTGGTTTCCCTGGCAATTTTAAAATTGTCAATGGAGCGTTGAGTCTGCGCACCCCAATAAACATGGGATGGCACTTGTACCAAACCCATCGTATCTTTTTCTGTTCTGAAAGACATGGTTTTCAAATTTGCTGCAAATGTAATAAAAGCCCGATAGGATCAGACCCTTATATGATCAACGACTTGACTGGAAGAAGGTTTAAGTCAATTTTCTTTTGGCTGAGCCCTTTTGGCCATGATTAATAGAAAGGACTTTCCTATCTCTGGATTACAAATTTGGTACTCCTCGCAATCCCGTTTTTAGTTAACTGAAGAAAATACACCCCCTCGGCAAGATGCCTGACATCTATTTTGGGTTCTGTGTTGATCGGATTCAAAACTTTTTGTCCAAAAACGTTCAGAATCTGGACATCAAACATTCCAAGGTCCTCCATTTCTAAACTGATAAAATCATTTGCCGGATTCGGATATACTTCGAAAGCGGGTAAATCTAGAGGCTTGATTCCTGCCAATAAGTCTAAGTCAAACGACCATAAATCTTTTACATCACCAGCATCAGGGGTGCCGCTGGTCAAGTAAATACTACTTCCTATTAAAAAAGAACCCGGTGCCCATCTTCCACTTCCGGGATGCGGTGGTAATTGACTCCAACTATCATTCTCAGGCGTATAAGCCCAAAACTCACCGGTCTTAAGGTTTTGATGGTCTTCTCCCTGCCCACTGAGCAAATATCCTTTTCCCTTGTGGGTGAATTGCGTACCTGCCACCCTACCCTGAGAAGGCAAGGAAGCCACTTCTTGCCATTTATCCAGTTTTGGGTCATAACGAAACATGTCCTTGAAAATAAATGGACCACTGTGTCCGAAACCGACGTAAATGTAATCTCCGATTTCAAAGAAAAATGGATGATGCCTCTTAAATCCAGGAAAACTGTCCTTCTGGCTCCAGGTTTGTGATTTCAGATCATAGGCCCACCAATCTTTAAGATCTCCCATTTGGCTTCCTCCTGCTCCTACATATAATTTGCCCTGATGCGCCACCAATGCGGGATGAGTTCTTGCAACACAAGGACAAGAAGGCAATGAAGTCCATTTTTCTGTGGAGGGGTCAAATTCCCATAAATCCTTCAGGTGACCGGATCTGGCCAAACCAAAACCGAGGTAGCCTTTGCCTTCATAGGCAACTCCGTAAGAATAGCCGCGTGCTTCTCCCGGAAAAGCGGACAATTCCTCCCATTCATTGGATTGCGGATCAAACCTCCACACATCTTTGAATACGTCTGAGTTGTTGACCGTATTTCCTGTAGCTACATAACCTTTCCCATCCAGTGTAAAAGTCACCGGATGATTCCGGGCTAGAACTCCGGCAGGCAAGGATTTTCGCTCTACCCAGGATTGGGATTCCGCATTGAAAGTCGTCAACAGAAGAAGGCAGGTAAAAAAAGATACTTTATTCACAATCAAATGGTACATAGTCAATATTGTTTTTTGGTTTGAGTTTGAATCAGACATAGAAACACGATTTAATGGGCCTTGTTTGAGATCTGAAGAACTTTAACAATTGGTGACTTTTCTAAAACACACGGTCACATTCATATTAGTATGATTATAAATTTATTAAATATTATTTTTTATATAATATGTTGTTAACATTGGCTATCTTACTTCCATCAATGTATTTCTCCACTTTTGCCCATACAACCAATTTTTTACACCCAGATGGAACATTTGCTATAATTTCATCAATTATTTCGCTGTTTTCATCAACTATTTTAACCATTTCAAACTCATATTAATCATTATTATAATATATAAAACATTTTAATAGCTTTTTAATAAGTTTATTGTTCGTAATATTCTAATTTTGCATCTAAATTTATTTTGACAAGATGAAAAAGCTGACCATTTTCACATTGTTGGGCATTTTGATGATTTTACTATCCTGCCACCATGAAGGCATGGATTCGACAGATCAAGAACTCGTAAAAGTAATTGGCAACATCAATGCTTACAAACTTCCAGCCAGTCACGAGTTTGACAAAATACCACAATCACCCTCAAATCCCTTAACCAAAGAAAAAATTGAACTTGGCAACCTTCTATACTTTGAGCCAGCATTTGCAAACGAATCAAAGAACCATGCCAACAGATTCACTTTTACCTGCAGCAGTTGCCATGTCGTAGAAGCAGGATTCAGACCAGCCAGAATGCAAGGAATTGCAGATGGAGGTCTTGGATTTGGATTCCATGGCGAAAATCGATTTAAATCTCCGATATATCCTGCTGACAGCATAGATGCCCAGGGTGCCAGACCACTAGCGACCATCAATACAGCTTTCGTAGAAAATTCCATGTGGAATGGATCCTTCGGTTCAGAAGGTGTAAACATAGGTACTGAAAACATGTGGGGTGTATTTGACCCGGGAACTGCCAGAAATAAAGAAAGATTGGGTACACTGGAAGGCCAGAACATAGAAGGTCTTATTGTGCATCGAATGCAGTACACTCCTGAAATAGTAGCTGCAAATGGGTATAAGGATATGTTTGACAAGGCATTTCCGGACATCCCTGAGGCAGATCGATATAATAGAAAAACTGCGAGTTTTGCAATTTCAGCCTATTTAAGATCCATTACAACCGACCAGGCCCCTTTTCAAAATTGGTTGAAAGGTGACTTTCAGGCTATGGACGATGAAGAAAAGAAAGGGGCCATATTGTTTTTCGGAAAAGCCAATTGTGTTTCTTGCCACCATGAAAAGAATTTGGGTTCTATGAATTTTGCCGCGTTGGGCTTAAAGGATTTATATGAAAACGGTGGACTCAAAACAGGGCCTTCTGATAGAAGAAATCTGGGTCGTGGAGGATTCACCGGTAGGACTGAAGATATGTTCAAATTCCGTACTCCCCAATTGTATAATCTGGGTGATTCAGGACCTTACTTTCATGGAGGCACCAAGAAAACTCTAAGGGACGTAGTAGAGTATTTCAATAATGGAATTCCTGAAAATCCACGCGTTCCAAAAGAACAACTCCACCCTTTCCTACAACCACTTGGACTTAATCCTGATGAAGTAACCCAATTAACTGCATTTCTAACAAATGGACTCAGGGATCCGAATCTGCTGCGCTACAAACCAAAGCGAGTTTTGTCGGGGTTGTGTTTTCCAAACAATGACCCATTGTCTAAAGAAGATATGGGTTGCAACTAAGCTACAAATACATTAAAAAGATTTTTTGAAACGGGCAATTTTAGCCCGTTTCTTCTTCCAAAAACATACCTACTCATCTGCTCATCCTTAATTTAATTATAAAGCAGATGGATTTTTTTACAAGTTCAATTTTATGAAATCAAATTTTAACTTCCCCTTATTATTGGTTTTATTGTTACTCAACTTTTCATTTTCTTCCTGTTTTTATGACAATGAAGAAAATTTGTATCCATCCGGTTCTGGCCCTTTGACAAATATTTCTTACTCAGAAGATATTGTTCCGCTCATTGACAACAGCTGCAATAAAAGTTGTCACGCAAGTGGTATCAGACAAGGAAATATTAATCTGGAAGGCTATGATCAAATCAGACCTTATGCGTCAGGAGGATCATTGTTGGGGGCCATTAAGCAGTTGAATGGATTCAGTCCAATGCCCAAAGCGGGATCCAAACTGGCCGGTACTCAGATCCAATTGATAGAAACCTGGATCAAGGAAGGAATCAAAAATAATTAATGCTGCATTCAGCGTAAAGTGAATTCCAATAAAAATAATTAGGCATGTATTTTTTCGCATTCTTGATCTGTTTACACATCTTCTGTTGATGAATGCCTACAACATAAATATCCGCTAACCTTTTCATCCAACAATCCCGGATTATGAAGTCTACATTTCAATCTAAATTCTTTCTGACGCCTTACCTCATTATTTTCTTCTCATTACAATTAAATGCACAAGAGGAATTACTTCAAATGCTTGGCGAGGAAGAGACCACTTCGTACACCATAGCCAGTTTTAAAACTAACCGAATCATTAATCTACACTCGATTGAAAATACTGCCAGCGGCGTGTTGGATTTTAAAATTCAGCATCGTTTTGGCTACCTGAACGGAGGAATTGAAGAATTTTTTGGAATAGACCAGGCTACTATGCGATTTGGATTTGACTATGGAGTGACCAATCGTTTACAAATCGGAGTAGGTAGAAGTAATTATGAAAAAACACTTGACGGATATCTTAAATTTAAATTACTGAGACAATCATCTGGTCATAAAAAGATGCCATTCTCTGCAAGCATCGTAGCAGGATCTACCATTAAAACAAACCGCTGGCCGGAGCCGGATCGAAACAATTTATTTTCTTCCAGATTGAGTTATCATTTTCAGGTTCTGCTGGCCAGAAAATTTTCAGAGGGATTTTCATTTCAATTAACTCCGACGGTGGTACACAGAAATCTGGTCGCTACCCGTTCAGAAAAAAATGATGTGTATGCTTTGGGTGCGGGCCTCCGCCAAAAGATCACCAAGCGAATATCCATCAACGCTGAATATATTTACGTACTTCCGGACCAATTGGCTCCAGAATATAAAAATTCTGTTTCCCTGGGATTTGATATTGAGACCGGAGGACACGTGTTTCAATTGCATTTCACCAATTCAACCGGAATGTTTGAACGCGCTTTTATTGCTGAAACCATCGGCGATGTTGGCAAAGGTGATATTCGCTTTGGTTTTAACCTCAGCAGGGTTTTTACACTGGCCAAACCAAAAGTAATAGAGTAATCCTCTCCTGGAAATCCCATTAAAAGGGATCCCTTTTTAACTGCCCCGAACGAAAGGATTTTACTCTATGTGGGACTGATCCATATTACACGATCTCGTTCGGTTTAGTCTCTCCTTACTCACCTAAATGTATTTCCTGCCAAGCTAATCCTGCCCATTGGGTGAGATTTCGTATTTTTGGTGCCTAAAACGTAACCACATGATTCAGGCTTCCATCGCCTACCAGGCCAAATATAAAATCCGCATCCTTACCGCAGCTTCGCTTTTTGACGGTCATGACGCGGCCATCAACATCATGCGCAGGATTATGCAAAGCAGTGGTGCTGAAATCATTCACCTGGGTCATAACAGGTCTGCCCTGGAGATTGTGGATGCTGCGATTCAGGAAGATGTGCAGGGTATAGCGATTACCTCCTATCAGGGTGGTCACAATGAATTCTTTAAATACATTCATGATTTATTGAAGGAAAAAGGTTGCGGTCACATCAAACTCTTTGGAGGAGGAGGCGGAACCATCCTGCCATCAGAAATTGAAGACCTTCATGCTTATGGGATCAATCGGATTTACAGTCCTGATGATGGCCGTCATATGGGACTCCAGGGAATGATCAATGACCTTTTGGCCCAATGTGATTTTGCGACCGGAAGTTCGATTAATGGTGAAGTAAAAGCGTTGGAGAATAGAGATTTCAGAGCAATAGCCCGATTGATCTCAGCAGTTGAAAATTTTCCAGAAGATGCGAATACACTTATCAGCAGTTTGGGAAAACCGAAATCAATTGCACAAGCGCCCATTCTTGGTATCACCGGAACAGGAGGTGCCGGAAAATCAAGTCTGGTAGATGAACTCATCAGAAGATTTGTATTGGACTTTCCGGAAAAAACCATTGCCATACTGTCTGTGGATCCGTCGAAGCGCAAAACCGGTGGGGCTCTTTTAGGTGACCGCATACGCATGAATGCCATCCACCCAGAGTTTCATGGAGGTAAAGTGTATATGCGTTCTCTGGCAACAAGGCAAAGTAATCTTGCTCTTTCTCCACACATCAAAAATGCCTTACAAATACTCAAGATAGCCGGATTTGACCTCATCATACTTGAGACCTCCGGCATTGGTCAAAGTGATACAGAAATTGTGGACTTCAGTAATGTGTCCCTGTATGTGATGACACCTGAATATGGTGCAGCAACCCAATTGGAGAAAATTGATATGTTGGATTTTGCAGACATGGTGGCCATCAATAAATTTGATAAAAGAGGAGCTCAGGATGCTTTGCGTGACGTCCGCAAGCAATATCAACGGAACAAACAGTGGTGGGATAAATCACCGGATGAGATGCCGGTTTTTGGAACGATTGCATCACAATTCAATGACCCCGGAACCAACCATCTGTACAAATCATTGATTTCACTGATCAAAGAAAAAACCGGAACAGACTTGGTATCAACCCTTGACATCCCAACCGGAGAATCAGAGAAAATTTACATCATCCCACCCGGCAGAACCAGATACTTATCTGAAATTTCTGAAAACAATCGAAAATACGATGAATGGGTTAATATGCAATCTTCATTGGCCCATCAATGGCAATCACTTGAAGAAACGGTTAAATTGTTACAAGAAGATGAATCCATTCAAGGCAAACTTAACACCAAAATTGAATCCGTTAAAATAAATATTGATGGTCATGTAAGACTGCTGTTGGAAAATTGGGAAGACAAAAAGAAAGCCTATGCCGCGGACGAATATGTGTACAAAGTCCGGGATAAGGAGGTAAAAGTGCAAACTAAAACAGTATCACTTTCTCATACTAAGATTCCAAAAGTAGTGTTGCCTAAATATCATTCCTGGGAAGACATCTTGAGGTGGTCACTGCAGGAAAATGTGCCCGGAGAATTTCCTTACACAGCCGGCGTATTTCCATTCAAACGAAAAGAAGAAGATCCTACCAGAATGTTCGCCGGAGAAGGTGGCCCGGAACGTACTAACAGAAGATTTCATTATGTAAGCCTGGACATGCCGGCCAACAGGCTAAGCACCGCATTTGACTCCGTAACTCTATATGGAGAGGATCCAGATTATCGTCCGGACATTTATGGTAAAGTTGGAAACAGCGGAGTCAGTATATGCTCCCTGGACGATGCCAAAAAACTGTACAGCGGATTTGACCTGTGTGATCCAAGGACGTCGGTGAGTATGACCATCAACGGTCCTGCTGCAACCATCTGTGCTTTTTTTATGAATGTTGCCATTGACCAGCAATGTGAACTCTACATCAAGGCCCATCAAATGCAAGATCTTGTAGAGGCTGCTTTCAAAAGAAAATATGATGATAAGCAGCTTCCAAGACCTCAATACATTGGTGAACTCCCTCCGGGAAATAACGGTCTTGGTTTGATGTTATTAGGCCTTACAGGAGACGAAGTGTTGCCTCCGGATATATACCATCAGTTAAAAGCAAAAGCGCTTAAATCAGTTCGCGGAACTGTGCAGGCAGATATTCTTAAAGAAGATCAGGCGCAAAACACTTGTATTTTCTCGACTGAATTTTCCTTAAAACTAATGGGAGATGTTCAGGAGTATTTTATTCGCCATGCAGTACGCAATTTTTATTCTGTCTCCATCAGCGGATATCACATTGCTGAAGCAGGTGCAAATCCAATTTCACAATTAGCATTCACCCTTTCCAATGGATTCACTTTTGTGGAATACTACTTGTCTAGAGGAATGAACATTGATGACTTTGCGCCAAACCTCTCCTTCTTTTTTTCCAACGGCGTAGATCCTGAATATGCAGTGATCGGCAGAGTGGCGCGAAGAATATGGGCCAAAGCGATGAAGCATAAATACAAAGCAAATGAAAGATCGCAAATGCTCAAATATCATATTCAAACTTCAGGAAGATCTCTGCATGCACAAGAAATAAGTTTTAATGACATCCGCACTACCCTACAGGCTTTGTATGCGATTTACGACAATTGCAATTCTTTGCATACCAATGCATACGACGAAGCAATAACAACGCCAACCGAAGAATCTGTGCGAAGGGCCATGGCGATTCAGTTGATCATTAACAACGAACTAGGACTGGCGAAAAATGAAAATCCGCTTCAGGGATCTTTTATTATTGAAGAACTGACTGATTTGGTGGAAGAGGCGGTGTTATCAGAATTTGATAGGATTTCAGAACGGGGAGGTGTATTGGGGGCGATGGAAACCATGTATCAGAGAAGTAAGATTCAGGAAGAGAGTTTATATTATGAAACCTTGAAACATACCGGAGAGTATCCGTTGATTGGCGTCAATACATTTTTGTCTAAAGACGGATCTCCAACTATTTTACCTAAAGAAGTGATCCGTGCAACTGAAGAAGAAAAAATAGATCAGATCAAGTCTCTTGATAATCTTAAAAAAGTGAATGAAGAAATCTCTGCTGCTGCGTTGCGCAATCTTCAAATGGCCGCTGTTCATCACGACAACATTTTCAATCACCTGATGGAAGCAGTAAAGAGTTGTTCGCTTGGTCAAATCACCACTGCCCTTTACGCCGTCGGCGGAAAATATCGACGAAATATGTGAGCCATTCTTGAGCCACACAAGGTGGCTCAAGAATGGCGAACCATAAACCTGGTTTTCCCCAAGAAAAATTGGTTTATGGCCTGGAGATCACCTCAAGTGAAAAACAATTGCTGCCAACCGATAAAACCTTGAGATACAAAGCCACACAAGGTGGCTCAAGAATGGCGAACCATAAACCTGGTTTTCCCCAAGAAAACTTGGTTTATGGCCTGGAGATCACCTCAAGTGAAAAACAATTTTACCAACCGTGAAAACCAAGAGAAACAGAGCCACACAAAGTGGGAGGAAGAAATTAGAGAATTTGAAAATTTGAAAATTAGCTAATGAGTTAATTTGAAATGACTGAACGATCTCTGCCACGGCAGAGTATCGGCGACAGCACGATAAGTGAAGGAGTTCTCGGACCACCGGCGGAAGCGGGAAAGCGGCAAACGAGAAAATTGTGGAATTAGAAAATTTGAAAATTATTTAATGGAAGATTCATTTCATTGACAATTTTAAAATTAGCCAAAGAAAACAAAAATGTAAGCTTAGAATCGCTAAAATACTATTCGCATTTTATTTGATCGGATTGTATTTGTATTAAAGTACCATTTCACATATTCAAACTGAAAAATCGTTAAAAACTCTGGTCATGGACTTTTTAAAGGGCTAAAATTGGTCTTTATCTTAACTTCAGTTAGTGGGTGCTAAGGCACAAGGCGAAAAAGTCAAATTGAGAAAATTGATCGAGGATATGTCATTAGGAAGAAAAGTCTAACCAAAATCCAACAATATCCAAAATTAAAGGTATATTTGACAAATGCAGAGTAAATGAAAATGAAATCCCTTTATATTTTGTGCCTAAGCACCCTTTTCTTACAGAAGATATGGGCCCAAACTGAGATTGAGCCCAATAATACTTGTATAGAAGCAAACACTGCCAAAGTAGGTGAAATATTTTCTGGCAACTTTCATATTATTAGTGATCGTGATTTTTACAAAATAACCATTCCAAGATCGGGTTATTATAAATTAGCCATAGACTTTATTGACCCAAATTCAATTCTACAAATCCGCATGAGTAAGGATGATTGTACTCAAACAAAATGGGGATTTAAGTCCAAAATTGGAAATATGCTCACTGAATATTCTCTTATTTTCTATGAGGGTGGTGAGTATATATTAGATGTTTCCATTCAAAATAGTGTCTTTACAAATTCAGGATACAACATTATTCTTTCAAATGATCCGGAAGACCCATATGAAGAAAATAATTCAATAGGTCACTCTGCAGAAATTTTTTTAAATCAGAGTATTGTTGCCACATTTAATGGGATAAATATTAATCCCAAATTATCCAATAATAATTATGACTCTGAATTTTTCAAAGTAAAGATTGAAAGAAAAGGTATTCTTGTATTTGAGATTGAAGAAATTGAACCAAATATAGATATTTCAGTTTCACTTTTCAATTCAGATTCATCTGCATTTGCATGCATCTGTTGCGGAGACACAATTACTTTTCCCAAATTTGGTGAAATACTGGCATGTGACACAGGATATTATTATATAAGTTTTAGACCATGCGATTGGAATACATTAGGTAAAACAAAAATAAAATTTAATTTTAGTTTTTTAGAGGATACTACTGAGTGCAACGAAGTTAAAGAAAGTGCAACGTATTTAGTAAATAATCAACAAGTGTTTGGCTCAATTGGAGCCTATGGGCTTGGTGATTACGATGTAGATTATTACAGATTTACAACCGATAAAATTTGTGTATTTAATGTTAATGAATTTACTTATGATGAAAATGCAGATTTAAAAATAATCCTTCATCATCCTGATGGCAAAACAACAGAATATTACAAATATGATAAAAATTTATACTCCAATAAAGAAATAATTCTTTGTGAAGATACCGATTACTATTTAGAAATCACCACAAGACATTCATCCTGTAGTCCTAAATTAAACATATATTTTTATAGTTTCATTTTGGATTTATCCGATGTAGATAAAAATGAATGCAACAATAATTTCGAAACTGCCCCCCTTATTTTTCCGAACCAAAATTATTTGTGTTCAAAGGATGTTGCAAAAAATGACCTTGAATATTTTAAATTTTCTGTTACTAATTCTGATTCTCTGACCTTCCAATTCTACAATGTAGATGAAAATCATCCCATTGAATTTAGCTTGTTTTCACCTAATAAAAATCGTATTAAGAGCTCCATAATTTACGGCCCATTGTCTACCATAAGTTATAAGCATGGAAAATATAATGCAGATCTATTTGCAAAAATTGAATACCTGGACTCTGGAGACGACAAACAATATTTTAATTTTATCTATGAAAATTCGAATTTAACAAAAAATTTCGACAACCATATTTTTCCAATCACTGTTTATTATAAAGCGCATTCGCGGGTTTTAAAAGTAGAAAGTAAAGACCCTATTAGTAAATTGGCATGTAGAATTTACGACTTATTTGGAAGGCTTGTTTATGAAAATTCCTTTTTGAATTTTAATGAAACAGAAATCCTATTCGATAATCCTATTTCATCACTTTACTTTCTGGTACTAGACATGGGAAATCAAAACCAGGTAGAAAGAATTTATATACCTGAGTAAATCATAATTAAAGAATTTTAACTCTTACAAAACTGCTTAGGCAATTTGTTGTTATAAATAATTTGGATCAAAACCAGAATATTTATCATTTCAGTTTTAACCAATTGAAGTAAAAAATGATCTCTTTTAATAATTCTCAATCAGTTTTAACTGCTCGCCTTATTATTCCATTCATAATCATCACCCCTAGCAAGATAAAGCTAAATCCTAGCAGGTCATTCCATGCGATACTCTCGCCATCCATCCATCCGACCACCAATGAAACCAATGGCATCAGATAAGTCACACTGGCTGCAAACAAAACATGCACCTTTTGGATAAGCACATTAAAGAGGGCCATGGCCACCGCACTTCCCAAAACACTTAAAGCCAATAAATGATAAAATGCATTTCCTTGTGAAATGGCTACTGGAATTTGATGAAATGCTCCACTCAAATATGCTATGGGAATACAAAGTACCATTAAGGAGACATACATGATCGCTGTCATTTGCAGACCCGGAAAATCTCCCAACTTTGTCTTGATGATGTTCCCGTTTAACCCATATAAAAAAGGAACCGTAAATGCCACCAATAAATAAAAGCCATCTGCTTTTAATTCGGCATTGGGTTTTAACAATATCAAACAAAAAGCTCCTATCAATGCCAGAACTGTTCCGGTAAGTTTGATGCGATCGTTTTTAATGCCATAGAACATTACGCCAATGGCAAAAGTGCAAATAGGGGTGAATGCATTCACAATACCTGCGAGCGAACTGGAAATTTTTTGCTGTGCAAAAGGGTACAGAAAAGCAGGTAAAAAGGATCCTATAAGTCCTACAAAAAAAATAGTACCAAAATATTTTAGAGGAATAATCCGTATGGCTTTCAATAAAAACGGGCTCAACGCAATAGCAGAAAAAAACATTCGAAGGCTGGCCACCTGAGTTGGATTAAAAGACACCAAACTGTGTTTGATAAAATAATAACTGAATCCCCAAATGATGGTAAGTATGATTAACAACGACCACGCAAAAAGGTCCGGCTTTTTCTCTGACATTTTTTAAATTCTGGCCGGCAAAGATAGCCATTATATTTACCAATCCAACGTATATCAAAATACCTGAGTATCCATGATCAAATCAAAGATCTGAAGTTATTTAACTTTTATGAAAAGAAAATCACACAATACTTGCAACGAAATGCCGTTTTGATAATCTTAAAAAAGGTCATAAAACGAAGTATGTTTAGAATGTTAGCTGCGGTGATTCTTTTCACCATATTTATCCCAACTATACAGGCGCAAAGATTTACAGTGCATGGAACAGTCACCGATCAAAAATCAGGTGAACAGTTGATAGCCGCAAGTATTTTTGACATGATAAGTCTGGATGGAGCCAACTCAAATAACTATGGATTTTATTCACTCTCCTTAAAACAAGGAAAAATAAAACTCAAATGCGCGTACGTAGGGTATGAAGAAAAATTAATAGAGTTTGCATTAAACAAGGATACATTGATCAATATTCAACTCAATCAGGGGCTCACCTTACAAGAGGTGGAAATTGTATCTTCAAGAGAAGAACGAATTGAAAGATCCACGCGTATGAGCACCATCGATGTTCCCATTGAACAAATAAAAAAAGTACCTGCGTTATTTGGCGAAGTGGATGTCTTAAAAGCTTTGCAACTACTTCCCGGTGTAAATGGGGGTTCGGAAGGAACAAGCGGATTATACGTGCGTGGTGGTAGCCCTGATCAAAATCTGATTTTACTGGATGGCACCCCGGTCTACAATGTCTATCATTTGGGTGGAATATTTTCGGTCTTCAATGCGGATGCATTGAAAAATGTCAGCCTCACTAAAGGAGGCTTTCCTGCAAGATATGGCGGTCGGCTTTCTTCTATTCTTGAAATAAACATGAAGGAGGGAAATATGACAAGTTTTCACGGGGAAGGAGGTATCGGAATTATTTCATCAAGATTGGCACTGGAAGGGCCAATTGTTAAAAACAAAGCTTCCTTCATGATCTCAGGACGGAGAACCTATCTGGATGTAATCGCTGCCCCATTGCTGGCTGCTTCTCAAACAGATGAAGAAAAGGTTGATTTAGGATTGCATTTCTATGATCTGAATGCCAAAATGAATTGGATTATTAATCCGAAACACAGACTTTATCTAAGCGGTTACCTGGGTGAAGATTTGTTTTCAACGGGTATAGAGTCAAAGGAAGTGGGTACGGATTACACGAAAACAGATGCCGGAATTGACTGGGGAAATATTACGACTGCCTTGCGTTGGAACTACAACATAAATCCCAAATTATTCGCCAACACTTCCCTAAATTACAGTAAATACCAATTTAATTTTCGAGCCGGATATGAGGAGCAAACCAATAAACAAAAAGAAGCCATTTCTGCCGTTTATCTAAGTGGAATAGAAGACTACACCATTAAAACGGATTTTGACTATGCGCCACTTCCCAATCATTCCATTAAATTTGGAAGTCAAGTCATCCGTCACCGTTACAATCCGGGAGCCTCGCAATTCAAGAGCAATGTTTTTGGTTCAGCCATTGATACTACGCTGGGAGATGCTTCGCTTTGGGCTACTGAGTCTTCTCTTTATGCAGAGGACGACATGCGGTTTGGTAGCCTGGGATTGAATCTCGGTGTACACACAAGTGGCTTCTACGTGCAACAAAAATTCTTTTCATCCCTGCAACCCAGAATTGCCGCAAGATATCTGCTTCGCAATGATTTTACAGTAAAGGCATCTTTCGCGACGATGACACAATACATCAATTTATTGACGAATGAAGGCGCAGGACTTCCTTCCGATCTTTGGGTTCCAAGCACAAAAAATATTCAACCTCAAAACTCCTGGCAATCAGCCGTGGGTTTAGTCAAAGTATTTAAAGAAGACTATGAATGCAGTATTGAAGCTTACTACAAAAAAATGAATCGTGTACTTTCCTATAAAGAAGGAGCCAGCTTTTTTGAAGGCAACAGTTCGTGGGAAGACCGAGTTACGCAAGGAGAAGGCGAAGCCTATGGCATGGAATTTTTTGTTCAAAAGAAAAAAGGCAAATTCAATGGATGGATTGGATACACTCTGTCCTGGAATTATCGGCAGTTTGATGAAATAAACAGTGGAAATAAATACAGGTTCAGGTATGATCGGCGACATGATTTTGAAATAGTAGCCAATTATCAAATTTCAAAAGCATGGGCTGTTTCCGGTAGTTGGCAATACGCTACTGGAAATGCCATCACACTTCCCTTGTTAAAATATCAAACTTTTGATCCGTTTAATTTTTACCCATTTGAAATCGAAATTCAGGGAGAAAAAAATGCCTATACCATGCCACCCTATCATAGATTGGATGTCAGTGTAGAATATCGCCAAAAAAGAAAAAAATTCGAAGAGGCCTGGGTATTTGGTGTATACAATGCATACGCCCGCGCAAATCCATTTTTCATAACTACAGATCGTGAATATATTGATCGTGAATATAAAACTGTATTCAAACAAGTAGCCTTGCTTCCGCTTATTCCAAACATCAGTTACCAATTTAAATTTTAAACTCATGAAATCAATATATTTTTTTTCAATAGGTTGTTTTGTACTACTGAGTTCGTGCGAGAATTTTTTCTACAAAGACGTGGAGATTGAAGTAGATAAATTTCCTCCCGGATATGCCATGACAGCTTTATGGTCCAATGATGAAAATGGAAATACAATCCTTGTTTCTGAGGCCGTGGGAATCCTTGAAAAATCTCCGGAGCCAGTGGACTCAAGCAAACTAGAAGTAATCATCAACAATCAGTTGTTAGGCAATTTTAAATTAGGAAAAGGACCCTGGAAAATTCCTGAATTCCGTTTGGTCGCCGGTGATGCAGTGTCACTCAAACTGAACATTCAGGATAAGGTTTTTCTTGAATCCACTCAGACCATGCCGGATTCAATTGAGATTCTCAGTGTTAAATTCACCAGGGATTCATTATTAAAAGGATTTGAACAATCAGAATATGATTTTTTTAAAATCAAAATTAAAGATTTAGCCACTGCACACAACTATTACAAAGTAAATGCTTATTACGTTTATGACCTTGATGAAGACAGCACCAATATTCAATACGAAAGCAGGTTTATGGAAGCAGTAGATCTGTCAAGAACAGATGGAGAAATCATCAAGGATGATTTTTTTAATGGTAAAGAATATGAATTGGTCTTCAGGACATACAGCTATGATCCCGGATATAAACTTATAGGAATACTCCTGGATTGTCATAATTTAAGCAAAGATTACTATTTGTTTGAAAGTTCAAAAACAAGGTCTTCTTACAGCAATGGCAATCCATTTGCAGAGCCGACTACCATCCACCAAAATGTAAAAAATGGGTATGGTATTTTCGGATTGTCAAATAAAACAAGATACCTGATCAGGATATAGACAAATTATCATATTTTTGGACAACTATACAATCCAACTAAATATGAAAACAAATCTACTTGTATTTGCTTGTCTGTTGATAACTTCTGCCTTAACGGGTCAATCTCCTAAAAAGGCACTCTATGAACACTTTACCCAGGCATCCTGCCCGCCTTGCGCATCGGTAAATCCTGTTCTCCATCCAATACTAGACCGAAATAAAGATAAAGTAGTACAAATTACCCACCAGGTAAGTTGGCCGGGATATGATCCAATGAACGAAGACAATCCATCCGAGGTAGCCAACAGAGTCAGCTATTATGGAACGAATGCAGTGCCCTCCGGATTTTTGGAAGGGAAAAAAGTTCAGTTAACACCATCCATCAGTGTTACAGACGATTTACTGCAGCAAGCAGCTGAAGTAGCCTCAAATTATGATTTGGAAATAAATCCAAAATTGAACACCGGCATCAATGAACTCGATGTGGAAGTAAAAGTAAAACTTACAGACGCAATGGTGGGAAGACCGGTTCTTCGGGTAGTGGTCATGGAAAAAGTAATTCGCTTCACAAAAGCGCCCGGCACTAATGGAGAGAAAGAGTTTTTTCACGTAGTGAAGAAATTCCTTCCTGGCACGGCTGGAACTGTAATAGCAGACCTGACAGTCAAAGGTGATTCACGTGTTTTTAACTTCAATTATAAATTCAACAATCTCTATGATTTCAAAAATTTAGAGGTCGCTGCTTTTATTCAAAATGATCTTACGAAGGAAGCTTTGCAAGCCGCAAATTCGGAAGTAACTTTCCCGCAAACACAAGGACTGGATTTGGTTTTAAGATCCGGAACTCCAAGCAATGTTCCTGATGTCAAAACAATGTGCGCCACCAAAACCTTTCCTACTGTCAACTTCATGAACATTGGCAACACTCCGATTACAAAAATTCTTTTTCGCTATTCATGCAATAATGGTCCTTCAGCAGAATATATCTGGACAGGAAGCATCCCATATCTATCAGAAAAAACGATTGCATTGGGAGAATTAGAAATTCCATTTATCCGTAAAAGTGGAAATTCCATTCAGGTAGAAGCAGTGGAAATAAATGGCAGTTCAGATATCGATCAAGCCAATAACAAACTGGAAATTGCTTTTGATGCACCTCCAGCGACTACACTTAACTCCAGAATTGAAATCAAACCCTTGTCAAAACCAGATTTGATCAGCTTCGAACTAACAGATGATGCCGGAAAGGTCTTACTTAAAGATGGCCCATTTGCCAACAACACTTTGAAAAGCTATCCTCTTACACTTGATAAAGACAGATGCTATAAATTATCGGTAAACAATCGTCATGTAAGTGTAAATGGTACCGCAAGATTATTTGATGAAAACAACACTTTATTGTTCAACACATCGCTTGCCAGTCAAAAAATATTTACGAATGATTTCACTACTTACGAACTGGTTACAAAATCATCAAATGTTTCGGTTGAAATTAATGAACTTGAAATCAATCCAAATCCTGCAGGAGAGGATTTTAATCTAAGTTGGCATTCAGAAAGAATTCAGGATGCTCAGATTAACATTATCAACATGCAAGGTGAATTGATCAGAAATTATAAGATCAAAATGGCAAGTGGCAAAAATTCTCTGTCAATAAATGGAAGTGAGATCTTAGCCGGTGTATATTTTGTACAAATCAATACAAAAAATAAAGTAGTCTTTAAAAAATTAATCCTTCAGCGATAAGCAAGTTTTTATTTTTATTTCAAAAACTACTTTTGGTTTAGGCATACTTCATTAATTAAATGCTTTTTCAACCAGTTCGATGAGCTGGGCGTCGTGTACTTTTTTATATCCTACAGCTGTGGATGCACTGGCTGGGCGGGATACATAATTGAGGTGACCAAAATTCCAATGAGTCCTGATGTGATTTGCTGCACCCATGTTGGCAGGTTCTTCCTGTACCCAGGTACATGAAGCTTTAGGAAAATCATTTAGTAAATTCTTTAGTTGTTGCTCAGGGAAAGGATAAAGTTGTTCTATGCGAACGATCACTACATCTTCAATATTATTATTGAGTTGATAAGCATTAAGATCATAAAAAACTTGTCCCGAACAAAGCAATAATTTTCTCACTACTTTTCTGTTTTTTAACTCAGGGATAATCAATTCCTTAAAACAGCTGTTATCCAGGAATTCGTCCTGACCGGAAATACATTTTGGATGTCTGAACAAAGATTTGGGTGACATCACAATTAATGGTTTTCTGAAATCAAAATTCAATTGTCTTCGCAACAAATGAAAATAGTTGGCCGGTGTGGAAACATTGGCCACAATGATGTTAAGCTCGGCGGCAGCTTGAAGATATCTTTCTAATCTACCTGAGCTATGCTCCGGCCCCTGACCATCATATCCATGCGGTAACAAGAGAACCAACCCACTCATCCTGTTCCACTTTACTTCTGCAGTAGCAATGTACTGGTCAAAAATCACCTGGGCACCATTGGCAAAGTCTCCAAACTGCGCTTCCCAAATTACGAGATGATTTGGTGTAGCCAAAGAATATCCATATTCAAAACCAAGCACTGCAAATTCAGACAAAAGCGAATTATAAATAAAAAACTTTCCTTGTTGATCCGAAATTGAAGAAAGTCTGTTGTATTCTGTGTTGTTCTCTTCATCAAACAATACCGCGTGACGGTGTGAAAAGGTACCACGCTTTACATCCTGGCCACTTAACCTTACATTCTTCCCTTCATCTAATAAACTTGCATAGGCCATAAGTTCTGCAGTAGCCCAGTCAAACTGATTTTGGTCGGTCATTTTTTTCCAGGATGCAATCAAGCGGTTTACTTTTGGCAACACTTTGAAATTATCCGGAGTAGATAACAATTTATCCAATAGAAAATTAAATTTTTCAACTGAAATACCGGTGATTGGATTGCGTTCAAAATCACTTGCAGTGACCCTTTTACGCAAGGCCCTCCAGGCCATTTCGGGTTCCTGATAACTATAGGGCAAAGGGTTTTGCTTTACCTGATCGAGCCTTTCCTGAAGCAGATTCCAAAAGTTTCTTTCCATTTCTTCGGCAAGCTTTTTCTCCACTTCTCCCCTGCTGCTTAAAATGGAAATGTACAGGTCGCGGACATTGGGATGGTTTTGTATGATTTCATACATCGCTGGCTGGGTAAATTTAGGATCATCCCCCTCATTGTGCCCATGACGACGATAACAGACCATGTCAATAAAAACATCTGCGTTGAATTCCTGACGATAGGCGATTGCCAACTCCGAAACATATACCACCGCCTCAGGGTCATCTCCATTCACATGAAAAACAGGAGCTTGCACGAGACTGGCCACACTGGTAGAATAAGTCGATGATCTTGCATCGTCAAAATCAGTGGTAAAGCCTATTTGATTGTTGATGACAAAATGTATCGTTCCTCCTGTATAAAAGCCTTCCAGTTGAGACATCTGCAAAGTCTCATAAACAATACCCTGGCCTGCTACTGCTGCATCTCCGTGAATCAGAATGGGTAAAATCTTATCATAATCTGATTGATACAAAAGATCAGCCTTGGCACGGGAAAGCCCTTCTACCACAGGATCCACAGATTCAAGATGAGAAGGGTTAGGTGCCAATTTAAGTTGAACCAATTTACCTGAGGGCGATTGGATTTGGGATGATAAGCCCAAATGATATTTCACATCTCCGGAACCAAAACTGAGATCTGGCACAGCTGTTCCTTCAAACTCGCTGAAGATCTGATCGTAAGTTTTGCCCATAATGTTGGCAAGTACATTCAGCCTTCCCCGATGAGCCATTCCAATTACCACTTCCTCCACTCCTAGGTCTGCTCCGTTATTAATCAAGGTGTCCAAAGCCGGTATGGTACACTCTCCACCTTCCAGTGAAAATCTTTTTTGTCCTACATATTTTGTGTGAAGGAATTTTTCAAATATAACAGAACCATTCAAACGCTCCAATATCCGCTTCTTCTGCTCCAGACTTAGGCCATAATCCGCAACCGGAACCTTAAAGGACTCTAGCTTATTTTGAAGCCACATTCTTCTTTCACGGTCTTCAATATGGGCAATCTCAAATCCTATTTTACCACAATAGATACTTTTAAGGCGCTCAAGGATATCTTGCAAGGGTGCATTTGCCATACCCACTTCTTGCCCTGCTTGTGATCGATGGTTCAAGTCCGCATCGGTCAATCCATAATCCTGAAGACTCAGATGAGCCTTGCGATCCCTACGAGTTCTGATGGGGTTGGTATCTGAAAGTAAATGTCCTCGGTTTCTAAAACCATGTATCAATGAAATAATGGCCAGTTCTTTACCAATTTCGTATCCATTCGAAGTAGAAGTTGAAATGCCATTTTCCTGTCGACCTAATTCAAATCCTTTAAAAAACTGAGCCCAATCGGCTTCTACAGAATTTGGGTCTGATTTCCAGGTCAGATATAAATTTTCAAGAAATGCCGGATGCGCATTGGCCAAAAACGAATAGTCTTTCATGATTTTGCAATTTGCTAAATAGAGTGAAATGTACCCTTAGATCAACTCTTGCAAAAAACATAAAAACTTACGGCTTGTTCATTGATTCAGAACAAGATTATCATAAACTCAATTTTTAGGAGCCTTTGCAGACAAACCGGTGGTACATTCATACACATGCGTATCAAAATCTGTCCATACTGGTTTTTTACCATATTGCTTGATTATCTCGGGGCAATCATTGAACAATGCAGGAAAAGCATCTGAATAATCTTTCTTTTTAAGTTTATAAGCCGAAGCTTCACCAACTTTAATAAAATAAGATTTATCATCTCCTCCCGCCACAGTGAATCCGCCAATGCCTACCGAAGCTGTTTCAGCTGCTTGTGGATCGTGAAAAACCAATATCTTTTCTGAAAAACCGGGATTTACCACCTGCATTAATAAATCCTCAGGCTCTTTTTTGAGTATCACTTTTGTGCTGACAAAATAGGCGTAACCCTTCTTGATATGTTCCATGTCGATTTCTCCTGAATAGGTTTTTACATTCATCATGGCATTGTCCATATCCATTAATTTCTGGAAGCCGCTCGCAGGCAAATACATCTCCTTTATATCCTTTGCCTCCAATTCATGTTCCTTTTTATCTGCTGTCTCTATGGTAATTTCTTCAATGAGTCCTTTGCGGCGATCAATTTTATCCATTTCTCCTTCTAGTTTTGTGCCATCTTTCAAGGTGATGTAACATGGTTTATTTTTAGAAAATAAATCGAAAGCAGGGAGAAAATTTTGAGCTTGAAGATTTAGAATTGCACACCAGGTCAAACATAATAAAATTAGTTTTTTCATATTGTTAAATTATTAGACAACAGTAACGCTTTGCAAGCACTTAAAATTGTGTTGGCAAATTAAAATCGGGAATTCTAAGAATCCCCGACTTAATAGCTTGTTGATTTAATGAAACATGGGATCAATGTTTATTTTGGTCTTTTTGATTGTGGCTTAAATTCTCTTGTTTCTTCAATTTTAACACCCTTTGAATCATGCTTTGCTCTTAAGGTTTCTTTTTTATGATAAACTTCATAATTTTCATAACCCTTCCTAACTGCTTTCACCTCCCAATCAAAATTAAAATTTCCTTTTCCTCCTTTCAATTCTTTTACTCTGAATCCATTCGCATTTTTCTCCACTACTGCAATACCATAAGTATCCGAATATGCAGGTGTCAACTGTACGGTTAAAGATTGCGTGTTCACCACTTTTTTAAAATGATCTGAATAAGATACAAACGCTTCTCCATTGATCAATTCTCCACTGCCCCGCTCATAAGCCCCAGCTTCAGGTCCTTCCACACATGCATACCAAATTTCCTGACCACTTTCCACAGGATCATCCATTCGAAAACTTTTTACATCTCCAAACACAACTCCCTGACCAAATGTATTCAAATACATACCTGCAGATTCTCCACCTGCACCATCACCTATCCCCAAAAAAGGATAATTTGGACCAACACTACTGTAACCTGCATATACATTTAATTGGTTGGTGTTAGTGTTGCCGATATACATTTCCCCGGTAGAACTCGTACTTAGCAACTCAATCACCTCACGATTAGTTTTTGCAGAAGACAGACTGAAATAAGGTTGTGTCTGATCACTTACCAGAGAAGTCATATTAATTCTTTCCTTCCCAAATTTATCATACAGATGAATCCCACCTCCCCATGTTGCCGCATTGTTAAGAGAAACAATGGATTTACTTCCATTGTAGTACACGAGTGTACTGTCATTCACATCCACCCCTGCATACTCAAGCGGTGCGTCTTTGGTCTTGCGGTAAATTTCAAACTCATTGGCAAAAAGATGTGAACCGCGATCCGGGGAAGCCATGTCAAAATGGATTTCATAAGGGTTGAAAAATGATTTAATGGATTTATCCGTAGGATCATAATTCCAAAATTCCATTTCAGCATACGGACTTCCTATTTCAAAAGCATTGATTCCCATAAGATAACTGGCCCCACTGTTCATTGAAAATACTCCAGGATGCAAAATGGTTTTTGACTTCGTTGTTCCAATCAACTTACTCATGTTAATTCCAATAGGTGAGACATAGGTGCTGTCCGAACCTTTTGCTGTGATGAGTTGATTTTGTGTCAAATAACTAGCATTAGATGCATTTACTTTTTGGACATTTAAAGGATCTTCCAAAACTACTTCATTACCTGATTTTTTCCATACTGACGCACCACTTCCAGGACCTGCACTTAAAGGAAAATGCTTCCATTCACCTAAAGAAAAAACCAACACATCCCCGGAGTCAGGCGGCGTAGCACTTAATGGAAATCCATTCAATTTGACCACTTTTGGACCAGGATAGGTTCCCGACAAATCACCTGATGCCACACTGTTTACCAACAAATCATTGGCTGCATCTGCATCCACATTCGCAGGAACCCATTGACTTCCATTCCACAAAAGCGCCTGATTAATCATAGGTTGCACATCCTGAACCAAACGTCCCTGAAGTCCGGCCACCTTAGGCGCAGGAAGTGTCCCGGATAAATCCCCACTCATCAGACTGTTAATCGTAACATCGTTGGCTGGATCATTGTCCACATTAGCCGGAATCCATCCGGACCCATTCCAAACGAGAGCCTGATTTATTAATGGATTTATGTCCTGTATAGGCCTACCCTGCAAGGCTACTACTTTTGGTGCAGGCAAAGTACCGTTCAAATCTCCTCCAACGGCAGAGCCATTTTTCAAATCATCATTCGGATCCGGATCACCAATATTGGTAATTCTATTACCGGAAATCTGGATTCCTGGTCCCGCCTCAAGTTTTGTTTTTTCAGCATATAATGCATAAGGGACACTAAGGAAAGGAGAAACTCCTGAAAGTTCATAATTTATGCCCCCATTAGGATCAATTTCTGTTTTTAGAAAGTAACTTCCATTTGACCAATCGACCTGATCAAATCTTCCTGCCAGTGGGAAACCATATCCAATTAAAACATTTGCCAATCCAAACTCATTGGTTATGGTGCGGTGTTCTTCTGAATAAATCAGCACACCTGTTGCAGAACCTTTGAGAATTGAAAATCGAATGTTGACGTTTTTTCCATTCAATGGTTTGCCGGTATTGTCCCTGACGATGGTTTGAAAATTTAGTCCGTTGGGTGCCTGAGCCTTGCCAATGCTTGTCCAACCTAATATTATGAACACACAAAGTATTCCAAGCAATAAATTTTTATGTTTTAGAATTTTATTCATGATGATTATATTTCAATTTACTGTTCAATATTTACTTGTTTAATTTTTCCAATTGGCTTAACCTTAACTCCAAATTTTCCAATTGATTTAATTTACTCTTTAATTGTTCTATCTCTAGTTTTTGGGCATTAATTATTTGTTGTTGTTCTTGTACAGACTTAACCAAAGGCACCACGAATTCCGCGTAACGCAATCCGTAAAAATCATTTTCATTTTGAGGTCTGTCAACACCACTGAATTGAAAACCACACGCATCTGAGGCCTTTTGCACTTCCTGGGCAATGAATCCCGTTTGCCGCACTGGGTTGAATGAATTTGCTGCAGTAGAATTTTGATTGCGTAGAAAACTCTTTCTGTTTTCTGATTTAATTCCTTGAACCGTCTCGAGTTGATCGATATCCAACACATAACTTACTGGCCTTAATTTTAGAATAAAATCCAGACCAATTACATTTTCTACCACATCTTTTTTAAATCGTCCATCAGAAATATTTGTCCAGGATTTATAGCCACCTATGGAAACAGTTGTGGCGTCTCCTATACGTATCTGGTTACTTGCATTTACTCTGGAATCTGCTCCAATGGCTGTACTTTTAGATAGATTAATACTTCCATTGTTGGTTGAATTATGGCCTATATAGGTGCAGGATTCATTTAATGCACCTACTGACCCGGCTGAATTTCCGACGGCTGTGTTGTTATACCCATTTTTATTCTCATACAATGCATATGTACCCAATGCGGTATTGAACACTCCTTGATAATTATTTTTCATTGATTCTGCTCCAACTGAAGTATTGTTGATTCCGGTATAATTTTCCGAAAGCGAATTGCTTCCCACTGCAGTATTGTACGAACCGGATTCATTGGAAAATAATGCACCTAATCCCACCGCAGTGTTTACGTTTCCATTTATATTGCCAAACATGCTGGTGGATCCAATTGCAGTATTCCCAAATCCATCAAAGTTTGCACTTAAAGAATTTGTACCAATGGCTACATTAGTATACCCTGTTTCATTTGCAAATAAGGTATGATAACCTAATGCAGAATTGGAATGACCGGATGTATTGGAAAAAAGTGAACCCGCTCCACTTGCAACATTGTTGTTGCCGTTTATATTGGAATACAAGGCCAAAGTACCAAATGCAGAATTGCCTGATCCAACTGTATTAGTATATAAAGTTTTGGATCCGACTCCGACATTTTCAATCCCCTGATTTTCATTAAGTGACCCACTTCCGTTATTAAACAAAGATGAATCGCCTATTGCTACAATATTACTCCTGTTGTTGTAAAACATCGCTGCAGGACCAATGGCGACATTGCTTCCAATCTTATCACCAATTTCCAAAGCATGAGCACCGATGGCAACGTTACTCGACCCGGATCGGTTGTTATGCAAAGCACTTCTTCCCACAGCCACATTAAAGTTCCCATTTTCGTTAAAAAAACTTGACTCAAAGCCTATTGAAGTATTGTGTTTACCATTGACATTATACCACATTGCATAAGTACCCAATCCTGTATTGTGTGTTCCAATAGTATTATTCACACCGCTGAGTTGACCAATAAAAGTATTGAAAGATCCTTCTGTAGCATTTGATTTTGGAGTATTTTGTCCACCTGCGTCCTTTCCTAAAAATAAATTGCTGTTATTCCCTTCAATCTCCAACATAGTAGAACCAAAAGGATTTTCATGAATGCTAAGTTTCTCTATTCCCTTAACATCAAATCTTATGATATCCTCATTGGGATTTTTCTCTAATTGCACCTGAGTATTTCCATCCGCATCGTGAATTCTGCTTGCACTTGTCACTGGAAACCTTATGGTGTTTCCATTGCTGATGCTCAACTCCTGGGTTGAGGTATTAAAATTAAGCGTTTGTAATTCATTGGTATTACTCAAATCACCTGTATTGGTAATGATTTGATTATTTAGTTGAATACCATTGCCCGCTGAATAATTTGGAATAACACCGGAAGCCAAATCCTCCAACAAAATAGAACCATTTAATATTTTTGAGGAGCTGACAGAATTGTCACTCAGACCCAATGGTTTGGAGATGGTGCCATCTCCCGTCAATGTAGTATTCGTCACCACCACTTGTGCCCCCCAGTTATCTGCTGTTGTTGAGAGTGTAACTGATCCTCCACCTTTCGACAAATTCAATTGGTTATTGTTCAGGCTTAATATTTGGATTTCATTCATGGAGGAACTATCTTCTGCTGAAATCCGATTACCTTCTACCATTATCCCAGGTCCGGCATCCAGCTTTGTTTTTTCTGCATAAAGAGCATACGGCACACTCAGGAAAGGACTTATACTGGACAATTCATAATTGGAACCACCATTCGGGTCAATTTCAGTTTTTAAAAAGAAACCTCCATCCGCCCAATTAATTTGATTGAACCGCCCTAGTAAAGGAAAGCCATAACCAATCAAAACATTAGCTAAGCCAAATTCATTTACACTGGTTCGATGCTCTTCTGAATAAACAACTTCACCCGTAGTTGAATTTTTCAAAATAGAAAATTGAATATTAATATTTCTTTGGATAATGGGTTTTCCATCTTTATCCCTTACTATAGTCTGAAAATTTAATCCATACGGAACCTGAGTCCATCCGGATGAAAAAACAAAAAGAATCAGAATGAACGTCCTGAACACAAGTTGAAAAACACTCCATAATTTTATTTTCATGATCATTACTTGCTTTTAATTAACTGCGTACAAATTAACCCCTTGAATAAATCAACTGCTCAAAATCTATCCAAATTATGATGCAAAATCTAAGGGAATTATTTTTCGACAAAATCAACCTTTAAGATTAACCTTTGATAAAATTGTACTTCACTTTATGATCGGCCAGTTTCGAATAAACAAACATAAAATAAGCACCCGCGGATAAGTGATGAACCCTGACCTTATTATTGCTCAATCTACCTCCAAAAACCAAAACCCCATCCATGGAGTATATATCGTATCTTACTCCATCAGGCATTGCAGGATAAAAGTATAACTCACTCAGTGCCGGTACCGGATATAGATAGGATTTTTCAGACGAGCTCCCCTTAGTCCCAGTATTTATCAAGGGTTCTGGCTGAATTACCCCTCCTGTGGCAAAACCAACAGTCTTATTTCCAATAGTAACCGTTCCAATTTCTCCAACTGAGTAGTAGAACGAATAATTCGCCGACTTGACACCACCTCCTGCCGCATCTATTGATTGCTGAGACCAACAAAAGAAAACTGACCCGAACACGAATAGAACGAATAAAAATTGCTTTTTCATAGCTACTAAACTATCTTAAATTATTCGCAATTAGAATGATTTCTATCATCTGGCATTATGATTTAAAACAAGATTAGCTTTTATTTAAACCACAGTACATTTTGAAATTGTCTCTTGCCAAAGTACCTATAAATTCCAACCAATGAAAACTGCAAGGCCTTATAAGATTTTCTTCACTGCAATTACAAGATTTAATTATTTAATCTTGAGTACCAATTTTAACCATAGAAAGAAATAACTTTGCAAGACACAAAATGTGTACATGATAAAATCTAACTTAATCATTCCATCCAAGTTTTTAAAATTTCTTATTATATCGAGTCTGTTGGTCTGTCTTTTTTTCGCTTGTCATCAAAAAAAAGATATCTATTCTCCTAACAAAACCAATTTACCCATAAAGAACCCATATTTGATAATATTGGGGACAACTCAGGATGCCGGTTCACCGCAATCAGGTTGCAAAAAGGATTGCTGTAAAAATTTATATCTACATCCAGATCCCACCAGAAAGGTGGTGAGTTTGGGTTTAGTTGATCCTCTAAATGAAAAAAAATATTTATTTGAGGCGACTCCTGATTTTGCGAGTCAGCTTTGGAATCTGGAAAGCCTTGATAAGCATTCCAAAACGAATGTTCCAGATGGTATTTTTATAAGTCATGCACACATCGGTCATTATACAGGATTGATGTATCTGGGAAAAGAATCCATGAATTCAAAAAATGTATTGGTGTATGCCATGCCTCGCATGTCGCAATTTCTTCAGCGAAATGGACCTTGGGATCAATTGATCAAACAAGGAAATATTATGCTTCAAACGATGCAGAACAAAGAAAATATTGAGCTCAAAAAAGGATTGAACATTCAACCAATTCTTGTTCCTCATCGGGATGAATACTCAGAAACTGTTGGATTTACAATCTACGGACCAAATAAAAAAGCATTATTCATTCCAGACATTGACAAATGGCAAAAATGGGAAACGGATATTAAGAAACTGATTGTGCAAATGGACTATGTCTTTATTGATGGAACATTTTATGATGCAGCTGAAATAAACCATAGAAATATTGATGAAATCCCCCATCCTTTTATCGTTGAAACCATGAAACTATTTTCCGGTCTGAGCGCCATGGATAAAGCAAAAGTACACTTCATTCATTTTAACCACACCAATCCCGTACTTAATAATAACAGCAAAGAAGCCAAACAAGTATTGAAGAACGGATATAAGATTGCACAGTTTAATCAAATATTTGAATTATAAATACATTCCATGTTCCTCAATTTAATAAATAAACTAAAGGCTAAGGCAAGTTGTTGAAATAAGCAATATTCATGAAACGAATTAGATCTGTTACCAGCTAAACTCAAGTCAAAAAAATGAAAGTAGATCAAAACAAAAATATAGACTTTACTCAATTAAAAATAACCTCGAATGGTCCTCTATCCAAAGAATTCATCAAACTCAATTGCAATAATTTTCAAGAAGCATTTGCCTACATCAAAAAGCTACCCTATAAAAGAAACGAAAACAAATATCTCCCTCTCTCAGTATTGACAGAACAATGTGGAACCTGCAGCACCAAACATGCATGTTTAAAAATGTTGGCAGAGGAAAATGAATGGAATCACATTAAACTGTTGATAGGTGTATTCAATATGGATTTAAATTTTAACCATAAAGTAAATCAAATACTTTCCAGTAATGGACTCTCTCATATTCCGGAGGCTCATTGTTACCTTAAAATTGAAAACCAAATAATGGATTGCACTTTTACAAATGAGACAGGCGTTAAAATTGATATCACTCATGAAAAGGAAATCGCTGCGAGCCAATCCGGTGATCAAAAGGTAACATACCATAAATCCTATTTAAAAAAATGGTTAGAGCAACAACCAAACTTAAATTTAACACTGGAAGAAATATGGCACATCAGGGAACTTTGCATCGCAAGTCTGAGCAGCTAAAATGCTAAACCAAATCATGAATCAAATAAAAGCTCTAAAAGAACATTTACTGTCCCTGAATGGATGCAGTGCAGCTCCTCATTTTGAAAAAACTGCCTACCGGACTAAGAAAAGAATATTTGCCAGCCTGGATGAAGATAGGAATATCCTTTGTGTAAAACTCTCTCAAGTACAACAATCTGTATTCCTTGGATTGGCAGGCATTGAAAAAGCTCCCAATAAATGGGGAGATCAAGGTTGGACAAACATTCACATCTGTGAAGCAGGAATGGAAATAATACAGGAAATGTGCGCACTGGCCTATGCCGATGCACTTTGCTAATTTACAATAATCGGGCTCGTTTAAATATTTCATGGGCGCCACATTTGCATTTTAAAAGTCGTTCTTCTGATTTTGAAAATTAAAAAATTGCCTGGCATTTAAATGATTGTGTAATTTTATTCCAAAATTACACATGTATTCAGATCCACCAAATAATTGGCCAAAACCCTATTATGCTGTCATTTTTACCTCTAAAAGAACACCTGCAGATGAAGGCTATGGAATCATGGCAGACAAAATGGAGGCACTCGCATCTACCCAGGAGGGTTTTCTGGGAATAGAAAGTGCGCGATCGGAAATTGGCATTACAGTTTCTTATTGGAACAGTCTTGAGGCCATCAAATCATGGAAAAATAATGCGGATCATATGATGGCCCAGCGCATGGGTAAAAAAGTATGGTATGAATGGTATCATCTTAGAATCAGTAAAGTTGAGAGAGAATACTTCCATTACATGGACGTTCCAATTGATGAAATAAATTTACAGAAAGGATAATTATTTTGAAATGATAAATTTTGATTTTGAGACCGAATATATTCTAGAAAATAATGCTGTTCAATTAAGGCCGCTCAAGTTAATTGATATCGAAAATCTACTTCCATTCGCAATGCATGAGGCAGATCTTTGGGAATATTCCCTCGTCTCAGCTGCAGGTGAAGCTAATTTGAAAAATTATATTTCCTCTGCTCTCCAAAGCAGATCAGAAAGAAAAGAGTATCCTTTCATCATTTGGGATAAGCGCCTCAATCAATTTGCAGGGTCAACAAGATTCTATGACATCCAATCTTTTCATGAGACTTTGCAATTAGGCTACACCTGGTACGGAAAAAAATTCCAGGGAACCGGACTAAATAAGCATTGCAAATTTTTGTTATTGGAATTTGCCTTTGAGCAAATGAATTTTAAAAGAGTTGAATTTCGTGCAGACAATGATAATTTAAGAAGTATTGCTGCAATGAAATCCATTGGGTGTACCGTAGAAGGAGTCTTGCGATCCAATGTAGTTAAATCAGATGGCGGACGTAGGGACAGCATAGTACTCAGCATACTCAGAGAAGAATGGTTGGGGAATATTAAAAAAATGCTTGGCAAAAAATGTGAATGAAGTGGCCATGTAATGCTCACATTTATATTGCTCATTTAAATATAGAATAGATTACAAAAAAAAAGTACCATACTCATAACGTTTATGAGTATGGGTACTTTACTTCATTCAACTATCTAATCAACTATACCTTTAATTGATTATTTCATATACATTGATAATCTTACAGATATAAATTCCTTCCGCCCAAATTCACAGAATTAAGAAGGATCGAATAAAGATGATAAATTAGAACGATAATTACCTATCCGATTACACCAATGTGTAATGATTGGAATAATGAGTAACTTTTTAAATCAAGCGTCGTATTTAATTAATCAACCAGAAGTGCAAAATCCAGTTGAAAAAATACTAACCCCTATTAACCAAAACTTCATCCTATCCATATAATCTTTCGTTTGGATTTGAAAATATAAAAACCTTGATGAGAAAATTGGTATAATATTGCTCCAATTATAATTCTTGCATCCTCAAAGTAACCTTTAACTTTTCAAGTGCCTGTTGCTTAGCCCATAAAAAATATATCAGGTCCTCAAATTAAATTTAAGAACCTGATAAATAATATATGGAAACCTATTTCAAAAAACCATGTTGCCTATTTGTTGTTCTTGACAGTTAAATTGCTAAGAGCCGTCCCCAATTCATCCATGTCTCTGTTGAATTCTGACTTAAACATTTCCCATTTCTCTTTGCTGTCTGCCTTATACTCATTCAATTTTTTCTGAGTATCTGCATTCTTTTGTTCCAACTCAGCGATCTTCTTATTGTATTCGTCTTTTACCGCTTTCTTTTCATTAGCAATCCTACTCTTAAAATCAGCGATCAACTGATTATTGGAAGCAATACGGTCTTCATTTACTTTTTTGTAATTCTGAATATCCTGAAGGTATTCCTGATTAGCCTGTTCTAAATCCTTGTTGGCCTGATTGACTTCCTGTTGGGCAGTGTTTACCTTCTCTGCTGGAGAGGAGCACATCATGATCATACTCGAAATCAAAATAACTGGTAATATATAATAAAATAATTTTTTCATTTTTTTGTAATTTTAATGGTTAAATTTGGTGACTCAAAGTGTATTAATTTATTAAAGTTCTGCCATCATTTTCTGCCATTCTTCTTTTGATTTGCCAAGTTTTATTTGCAACTTACCAATCATTTCATCCATCTTACCTTCCCCAAACATAAGATCATCATCTGTCAGTTCTGCAAATTTTTGCTTTAGTTTCCCCTTTTGCTCGTTCCAATTTCCCTTCATTTCAGTAGAGTTCATTTTTTAAATATTTATTGTGTGAATGAATTATCACTTCCCAAAGATGCAATAACCTTGATTAAAATAATTACATCCAAAAAAATATTACTTACATATTTTACACAATTTTAAAAAAATGAAATCCTGCAAAATCAATTTTAAAATCAATGACAAGAGACAATTTTATCAGACATGAACTGGGATTAATAAAAGAGCTACCTATTTTACAATAGGTAGCCCCCCATTATTAACCCTTCAAATTACACTTACCTTTCTTTATTTGGAATGATGTCTATAATTACGGTGCGATTATAGGCTCTTTCTTCAGGAAACTTATTGCCAAAAGGAGCAAAAGTATCATCCTCTCCCATACCCATGGTTTCAAAAGTAATATCACTTCTACCTGCCAATGCCGGACTTGAAGACAAAATTGTTTTCACATCCATAGCCCTGGCCAGTGATAATTTCTGATTATTGACTTCATCACCAATGGCATCTGTATGACCGTGTATGATTACTTTAGCACCTACAGGTATTTTTTTTGCAACCACCTCAGTGAGATATTTTTCATAAATCGAAACTGCTTTTGACTCATTAAATTCATAAATCACACTATATCTAATCCCCTGTTCATTTTCGTCCGGTTTCCAAAGGACCATATGAACTTTATTGCTTTGTGAAATAATCTTGCCATCTTCCCTTATCCCCTTCATAGTAACCACAAAATCTCCTTCAGGTCTTTCACCTAAAATGGTTTTACCAGGAATGGTAACCAGATCTTTGTAATAAGGTCCAAAACTTTGAATTTTGCCTTTACTATCTTTTACTTCTATATTCCAGGATGTAAATGCTTGCGTGGCCCCCTCTACATTAAATGAAACATAACTATCTAATGGTGCTTCCTGAATAGAATTAATTTCGATAGGTTTTAACAACATTTCCTTGCCACTTTGAAATTCCATCAACAGTGCCGGAGAATTACTTTCAATCGATACTCGCTGATCTCCTTCACGAAGTAAATCAAGTTCCAAAGTTCCTCCAGGTTGTTCAGATGGAATTTTTGGTTTGTCGCGTCCTTCAATTCCAATTCTGCTTGGCATTATAGAGAATACATTCACTAAGTAATCCTTCACTGATACTGCCATTAACTTACCATGATCAATTCCTTTGATGGAAGAACCAACCAAAACAATTTCCGATGAAGGATCTTTTTGCATTCTGTCACCTAAAATGTTTAATACATTATAATACACAACCATTTCGCGATCCGAACGTCCAGATAGTTTTTTAGGTTTAAAAACTTCAAGTTGATCTTCTTTAAAGTCTTTAACTTGATTTTTATTTAACAACACATATCGATCTGAAATTTCTGTTGACTCTCCATCAAAATAAACATAGTTTAATACAGGAAATGTCTCCCTCACTCTTCTTGAAACAGGAATGTTTTTAGGAGAAATGATGGTGAATTTAAATTTTGGATCTTCCATTTCGATAATTGCCGGAACAGGTATTTTCTTTCCTCTGCCAAATTTTATCGCTGCTCCAACTCTGACAGTTGTCAAATTCCAGGTTTCTATAGCTCTTGGTGATTGACCGAAGTAAGGCTGAAACGAAACAAATGGAGAAATCATAGATTGAATCTGATGATTTTGTGACGACACAGGAATGTCATATCCTGCCCCAATTTGCATAGACAATAAAGTTTTGTTTGTATTGCTCAAATCACCCTTCACATCAGGATTGGGTAGTTGATCAGGATATGCAGGATTAATTCCCAATTTATAAGTAAAAGAATTGTCAATTAAAAATGCTACCCGTGGACCACCAAACAAATAGAAATTTGATCTAAAAGGAGCAAATTTCAAAGTTGGCTCCACAGTAATATAACTCAACTTAGTGCTCAGGTCCGCAGGACAATCACAAGGTGTAATCACTTGATCAAATTTGCCTTTTCGGCTATCGTATCCTGCCTGAAATCCAAAGCCAAACATTGACCCAGGAGCCTGATACTCTACCAGTGGGGCAAGAAATAACCCGGCCCCAAAACCATTGTGAAATGCAACCGGTGAAGTAAATTCCGCATTCAACTCTTGTGTAGAGCCTCTGTTAAAATTTAAGTTTGCTCCCGCCGATGCTCCAATCCACCAGGAAGGTTTTGAGTATTCAAATGTTTGAGCAGTCAATTGAAACTGCATGGCAGTCATAAAAAGAGCAATCATCACAATGCTCTTAAGTAAATTTTGATAGTGCGATCTGAACTTGAATTGCTTACTATCTTTAAAAATATTATTTTTCATCATTTTAAAATTTAAGGTCTGTTAATTACATTCGTGCCTGTAAGTACTACGGCACCATTGATACACAACATTCTTCCGTCAACGGAAGCGCCCGTATTCATGGTAATAGAAGTCAAGGCTAAAACATTTCCCTGAAAAGCGGTGCTGTTACCAATGGTTGCAGAACTTCCTACCGCCCAGAAAATATTTCCGGCTTGAGCTCCTCCTGCGAGTATTACACTGCCACCAGCTCCACCAATAGTTGTAAGACTTGAGGCTATTTGGAATATCCAAACTGCACTTGGATCACCTTGAGCATCCAATGTCAAATCACCGGAAGCAATTTGCAAGGATGAAGTGGTTTTATAAATCCCCGGAGCTAAAGTTAATCCACCCTGATCACCGGAGATGGTAACTGGTGGAGGATTTGATGCCCCTTGTGCAAAATTATAGGCGGCAGTAAGATCTGCCTTCGCCTGAGTTAATAAAGCAGCAATTCCCGGTGGGGAAACATCATCAGAAGCATAAATTGCTCCATTCACTACAATTGCAGGCGGAAATCCGGTTACTGATGAACGAACACCCGGACTGATACCTACATCCAAATCATTTATCACACTGATACCAGCATTGTTGCTGATTCCAACTCCGGCAATAATCCCAAATCTTTCAACAGATTTAAGATTGACCAAAGGTGGATTAATAAATGTTTTAGTTGTGAAAGTCCAGACATAATTATTTGTCATAGGTGTGCCCGCAAGATCCTTCACACTATTTGTAATAGTTACTGTATAAACAGTATTTAATTCCAAATCATTGGTGGGATTGAATGTAGCAACTGTACCGGAATATGAAATACTTCCCGGAATCAAATTACTACCCTGCTTCAAGAAAAAATTAGCACTGTTAATAGTAGTTGGATCCATAGGCACACTAAAAGTTGCGGTGATCGACTTATTTTGTGCTACTCCAACTGCATTATTGTTTGGATCTGTGGAAATCACCGTTGGAGGAATTCCTGCGACGGTAGTAAATGTCCATACATAATTATTTACCAGTGAAATTCCTGCCAGATTCTTAGCTCCGGTAGTGATGGTTCCCGTATAAATTGTATTTGGTAACAATGCACTGGTAGGATTAAAGGTAGCAGTAGTTCCTGCATATGAAACAGTACCCGTAATGGTATTAGCTCCTTGTTTCAGGGTAAAGGTATTTCCATTGATTGTCAATGGATCCATGGGCATATTAAAAGTCGCCGTAATTGTTTTATTAAGAGCTACTCCGGTAGCACCATTGTTTGGATCCGTAGCAATAACATTAGGAGCAATACTTACTAAAGTAGTAAATGTCCATACATAATTATTTGCCATCGGAATTCCAGAGAGATTTTTAACACCTGTAGTGATGGTTCCCGTATAGACTGTGTTTGGCAACAATGCATTGGTTGGCGTGAATGTAGCAGTTACTCCTGCATATGAAATGGTGCCTGGAATTATATTCACACCTTGCTTGAATGTAAACGTATTTACATTGATGGTGGAAGGATCCATAGGCATACTAAAAGTAGCTTTTATGATCTTATTTAAAGCAACTCCTGTTTCATTATTAAAAGGATCTGTCGAAAGAACAGTTGGAGCAGGAACCGTAAGGGTTGTAAATGACCAAACATAATTGTTCACCATAAATACACCCGCAAGATTCTTTACTGTATTGGTAATTGTCATGGTATAAAGTGTGTTGGACTTCAACGCACTTGATGGTACAAATGAAGCAGTTGTACCCTGATACAATACCACTCCTTTTATCTGATTGACGCCTTGCATCATGATGAAACTGCTGGTATTAATACTGGATGGATCCATGGTCATACTGAAGTTTGCAGTAACAACTTTATTGGTCGGGACATTGGTCGCATTGTTGACCGGATCGGTGGAAATTACAATAGGAGCCAAATTCGATGCAGTGGTAAATGACCATACATAATCATTCAACATTTGAGTACCTACAATATTCTTTACTGAATTTTTAATGGTCGCGGTATAAACCGTATTGGCTTTAAGTGCTTGTGAAGGAGTAAAACTTGCAATGGTTCCGGCATAAGAAATAGTTCCCGGAATCAATGTTGACCCTTGCATCAAGATAAAACTCTGTGTTGTAATGGTCAATGGATTCATTGGTGTACTGAACCCAACACGAATGATTTTATTAAGCGCTACGCCTGTTTCACCATTTGCGGGATCTGTAAAAATAACCGTCGGCGCCAAAATTGAACCTGTACTAAAGATCCAAACATAATCGGCTGACATGTTTACACCTTTTTGACTTTTTACGGATCCACTGATGGTTACTGTGTAAGTGGTATTTGCAACAAGTGACGCTGCTGGAGTAAAACTTGCGGTCACCCCTGAATAACTTACGACTCCGGATATGATATTAGTTCCTTGTCGTAAGATAAAACTGGAAGAATTGATGGAAGCGACATTCATCGCTTCACTAAATGTAGCAGTTATAACTTTTGACAGGACAACATTGGTTTCTTCATTTGCCGGATCTGTTGAAATTACAAATGGAGAAACATTGTTAATGGTCATAAATGTCCACACATAATCATTTACCAATGGTGTTCCGGAGATATTCTTAATTGCGGAAGTTAAGATTGCTGTATAAGTTACGTTTGGATCAAGTAAAGTGGCTGGTTGAAAACTAACAGTAGTGCCATTATATGAAATGACGCCATCTATCTGGTTTGTTCCATCGGTCACAATAAAAGAGCTTGCAGAAAAAGTACTGGCATCCATCACTTCACTGAAAGTGGCGCGAATGACTTTATCCAATGCAACATTCTTTTCATTATTGAACGGATCTGTTACGATGACAATGGGTGACAAGGTAATTCCGGTACTAAAAGACCAAACATAATCCACTTGCAACGCATTTCCTCTGATGTCCTTTACCCCTCTTGTTACTCTACCTGTATATGTCGTGTTTGGTTCCAAATCCTGAACTGGATTGAAACTAGCTGTATTACCTGAATAGGTTAATACGCCAGTTATTTGCGAAAGTCCTGTAATGTTAATGTTTCCGGAATTGATGGTAGATGGATTCATCTCCTCATTAAAGGTTATAGTAATGACCTTATCACGTGCAACCCCTGTTTCTCCATTGGCCGGATCTGTAGAAATAACCAAAGGACAAAGTCCTTTAATATCAATAAAATCATCCTTTTTGCACGAAGCCATTAAGGCCAACGATGCTATAGCAAAAAGGGTAAATAACTTTTTCATTTTCATTAATTAAACGTTAAAAGTGAATGAATTTTCACTTTGATAAATAGATATAAATATCAACTCATGGGTTTGGGGTACACAATAGAGTAATCAGTCTTAATTTAAATTTTAAAAAATCAACTCCTGATTCCCGTTAAAATGTACATCTGATCAAAAATCAAATAATCAAATGGCTTGTATTCAATTGCACTTCAATCGGCCGGTCGTTTCAAATTCAATATTGCGTTGAATGCACTTTGCAAAAAAGACTTTAATTTCAATTCATTGTTAACTCCAATCTGTGAAATGCCACAAAGCAACCCACTTAATACCAATCTCCTTATTGGCTTTTTGGAGGCCCAGTTATAAATTCCTGCTGATAATTCGGAGGATGTAAATCCCAATACCAGATCAAATACTCCATACTTAAAATCACTGGAGGATGCAATTTCACTTATGCCATCTTTTAAATATTCAGTAATTTTTTCTTTATTAAACATTGACAAAATATTATCCTTAAGCACTTCTTCCTGAACCTTACTCTTTGTCTCCAACCTAATAATTTCTTGATCCAGGTCTAATTCAGATGTGATGTAATTCATGACTTTGTGATTTCTACTTTGTGAAGCAAAATTTTAGAAATTATCCTCCTAATACTTCGATAACCAAAAAAAGAAAAAACAACAGAAAATATAAAGATTACACATGACAAGACAAAAAAACCAGCGTATGGCTTACCGATCAATTCTCCCAAATATAAAGACAAACCAATCGCTAAAAAAAGAAAAGAAAAACACAACAGAACCAAATAAAAAATCTTTGCTGTAAGGTAACTGGTCAAATCTATACTCTTCTTAATGGTCTTTAACTGATACAGATTGTACTTAGTACGAACATATTCTTCAGTATATTCATACGCTGATTTAATTTCCTCCATCTTCAATCCCATAATTAAATTATTTACTGTGTAATATTAGAATTTGCAAATATTGATAAAGCAAGTCAATACTTACTAACAAATTCAATCATCATGAAGGCACCTTTTGATCACTTGTTTTAGGATTGTGATTTGTTCCTTCAGGTTTAGAAATCCAGGTCTCACTTATGTGCGTAGCCCTTTCCTTAATGGACTCATACTTCTTAGTAAGCAGACTAATGAATTCATCAATCCTATTTTCCAAATCGTCTGTCAACTCATTTTGTCTCTCTACAATTTTTCTCCTGGTCTTGGATCCTTTGTGAGGTGCAAATAAAACACCTAACGCAACCCCAACAGCAACTCCGGCTGTAATCCCTAACAAAACTTTTCCCAAATTCATAATAGTATTTTTTTTGTGTTATAAAATATTTACTTACTCCACAAAATTGATCTATATTTCTGAATATAATTTACACCTTAAATTTTTTAACTTACATGATTTACTGTTAATTTATAAACGAATCATCCCGTATAAAAAACACTATTCTTTGAAATAAAATTAAATTGAAAAAATATTTAAAAAAAAAATCCTGCTTCTTTCGAAACAGGATTCTAATTTTCAAGGGTATTATTTCAATTTACTCAGCGATATCTTTAAAATATAAAAGAAACACCTACATAAACTGCATTGGTTTTTATATGCGATTTATCTAATAAATAATAAGAATTGTTGATGTCTGTTCTGCTGTTGTCACTGATGTCGATCAATCCAACTACTCCACGATATCCCAATCCCAGTCTTATATTCTTGGCTGGATTCAGAGCAAAATCTACACCTGCGCCATAGGCAAATCCCAAGTCACCTCTTTTTACCGAAAGCACTCCATCTGTCGATCCAGGTGTTCCTCCATCTGCAATCACCAACCTGCTTCCCACACTTATTCCTACCTGCGGACCAGCCACCAAATTCAGATTGACGAATTTATTTTTTCCAGTGTTCAGCGAAAGCATCAATGGTATATTTAAATACTGTAGTTTAATATTTCGCTCTACATCCATCTCCTTATACTTTTGAGACAATGAACTATAAATTAGCTCTGCCTGGATTCCCATGAATCTCGAAAAACTAAATCCAAGAAAGGCGCCCACTCCGTATCCCAGCGTCACCTCTCCTTTAATAACACCACCGGCTGAATTATTGATGTCCAATTTTGAAAAAGTTGGCATCAGTCGAATCCCCACAACAGCCCGCTGTGCGTTAATGCTTCCAGCACCAGTAAATAAAAATGCAGTGAAAGCACAAAAAATAAATAATTTCATTTTAAAGTTAAACATAAATTTAAGATTGATTTTAATTAGGATACAAAGATCCTTCACTTCTTTTTATTAAAGTTACAGAAGAACTACTGATTGTTACAAAATTTACATAATTAAACTGGCAATACATAAATCCAACAATAATGCAATTAAAATAAATCTATTGTAAAGTAGAATAAATTCAATTTGACAATTAATCATCTTAACAATTTTATCTGTTTAAAAAATTAATTAAACAGAAACGACAGATCTGTAATCTTGTCATCAAGCTGATATTTCTTGTTTTTACCCTTATTCTGAAGTAAAATTGAATTTTGTTTAGCAATAAAATATTTTTCAACAGTGATTCTTGCCATCAGGTAGCTTATGGTAGATTCTGCTCCCTGATTTAAGTTTACCTGAGTTTCTTCAAGGCCATCATAACATCCTCCTGTACAAGGATTGTACATAATCTGATGCAAATGGTTATTCCCCATAAACCAATTAAAGGCAATTGCCATTTTATGTAAGTGTTCTTTTTTCTTATAGACCTGATAGAATTGATCCAGTCCCAGAATAGTATAAGCCACATCTATTGGCTGCTCACCATGCTTGGCGGCTTTCTTGTCCTTAATGAGCCATGTTTTATTGGAAATTACTTTAATTCCACTATCGTCAAAAGTCATCGACAATAAAAAATCAAAGGATTGTTTGGCTACTTCTTTATAGGTTGGATCACCTGTAACAGACCATGCACAAAGCATTGCCTCTGGAATGATGCTGTTCGCATATGTAAGATAACCTTCAAACCATTGCCATCCATTTTCAGCTTCGTGCCGATACATTTGAACTAAACGATCCGCCAACTTTTTTATCAAAGCCTTATAATCTTCATTTTCCTCCAACTGGAGTGAATAGAATAAACCTTTTATGATAAATGACATGGATCTGGTAGAATGCATTTTCTCCGCAAAGGGAAGTGCACTTATTAGGTTTGCCTTGGCTTCTACAATCCACTCCGCAGGAAGTATTTCATAACACGAAATTAAATATCCCAATGCCCAAATGGCCCTTCCGGTCGAATCAGAACAATTTGTAGATTCATTTTGAGCCGTAAATTTTTTTTCAATATCCACATAATTCAAAAAACTTCCATCCTCTTGCTGACAGTACTGAATAAAATTCAGATACTTTCTGATGGCCAACAAATCTTCCTGGCGATGCGTCATCTTAAAATGCATGCACATGGCGATGAGTGCTCTGGCATTATCGTCCAGAGTATATCCGCTGCTTTGATCCGGTTGGTTTACCAAGGCAAATTGAATAATTCCAAATTCATCTGTCAAACGATTTATATGATCCAGACTTAATTCGGGTAGACGATATTGTAAATTGATAAATTCAGCCTGGTATCCACCTCGTTGAGAACCTGATTTAACCTGCGTGTAAGAACTGTTGATTTGACAGGCAGTTTCCATAAAAAGCAGGGCATGCGAAATTGCAGCATTCTCCCAAGACGTAGGAACAATTCTTTGAAGTACATTCAAACTAAAAGTGGTCCTTAATGTCTCATCACTCATGAGACGATTTACTGCAATGGAAAGTTGACTGTCATTTTGAAAGTCAATAAGTATTCCGGTGTTCTCTCTTAACACTTCTTTTGCATGTGGAATCGGTGTTGAAATAATTGGGCATCCACAACTCATCGCATAGGCAAAGGTGCCACTAACGGCCTGATGTGGATCCTTTGAAGTGAATAAATAAATATCGGTAAGTTGGAGGTATTCCAACAAATCTTCCAGGGGAAGATAGTAGTTGATAAAACTGACATGTTTTTGAAGACCCAATGCCACCACTTTAGCTTCCAACATTTTGCGATAACTTTCTCCTTCATTCAAAATTACACCGGGATGTGTCTTCCCTATAACCAGGAACAGCACATCAGGATTTTCTTTTACAATGAGAGGCAATGCATCTAAAGTTGTCTCAATACTTTTTCCGGAATTTAACAATCCAAAGGTTGACAACACTTTCCTACCTTGAAGGCCATACTTCAATTTTAATGTTTCCTTATTCAGGTGAGGCACAAGATGGGTTCCATGTTGAATGACCTCAATTTTATGCGTTTGAATGCCATATACGCTTTTTAGAATTTTGGCAGAGTTTTTTGTCATGACCACCACTGATGAGCACGCAGAGGCGAGCTGGTTTACACTGTCCTTCATGAATGCTCCGGGATTAGGTAAAACAGTATGGAAAACCAAAATAGAAGGTTTCTCTACCATCTGAATGAATTGCAATAATACATTATCACCTCCAGAAGGAAACAATCCAAATTCATGTTGTATCAGCAGCAGTTTTACATTCTTATCTTTATTGATCAATTGAGCAAGGCTAAAAAAATTAGCTTTGTCCTTTGGGTCCAAAATGTACTTCACCTCTTCAGGATAATTTCGTACTTCCGCATCGGATTGTAATGCACAAACCTTCAACGAAAATGAATTACTGAATTTATTGTTGAGGGCTTTAATTAAATCCTGTGAATAGGTTGCAATACCACATTCTCTGGGTGGGTAAGAACTAATAAAAAGTATTTCGGGAAGTGTCTGTTCCTTAAGCTCCTGTCTGGTCTCATTCATCAATCTCAGGTTCGGAAGTACTGACAATTCCGTACCATCATGAATTCTAATTAAACTGTTGGTATTCATATTAAATGGAATTAATTAAAAGTTCTTTGGTAAGTTCATCCAAACTTATAGTAGCACAAGCAATTCTCTCATCTGCCGCACCATAATAAATATAAAGTGTATCTTCAAATACGGCCGTCCCTGTTGGAAAGCATACATTATTTACCTCTCCCCGTAGTTCCCAGGACAGCTCAGGACTTATCAACGGATAAGGCAACCTGGCAATTTCAATGGTAGGATTTTTCAAATCTAATAGGGCGGCGCAGGCATTGTAAACATATCCTTCTGTAGTATCGTGTACGCCATGATAAATTACAAGCCACCCATGCGGTGTTTTGATTGGGGGACATCCTCCACCTATATAACTTAATTCATGATCATATTTTGGAGCAAGCACGATGTGTTTATCCAGACCTCGCAAATAATCTTCCCAATATTTTGGTGTCAATTCGTCCAGACTCTCAACACTAAACAATTGGATATCTGGTTTTATACGATGAAGAAATGTAAGCTTACCTCCTATTTTTTCCGGAAAAAGCACCAGGTTTTTATCCCAAATTAAATTTAACTTATCAGGATGTGACTGATGATTATTCTTCTCATTATATCTACAATACTTTTCATTTAATTTTAAATCTTTTGTAAGTGATTTAAATGTTTCATAATCTATTTGGGGAACAACAATCCCCTTCCTTTCAAAATGCACCAGATCAACCGAACTGGCAATTGCCGCCAACGCGTTGGTCCCATCGTAGGCAGTATAGCACAAATAATACAGATCGTCGATTTTAGCAATTCGGGGATCTTCTACGCCGTGTGACTCATATTCAGTTTCCGGGAACATAAGCGGATGGTCTAAACGGTGATCGACTACCAGTGGATCTGTTAAACTAGCATATCCTATGCTGGAGAAATTTCCATCCTCCACCGCTCTGTACAACATGTGCAGCTTGTCCTCACCTTGGTAAACTGCCGGATTAAGAACACCATTTTGTTCAAAAACTAATGGAGACTTTTCAAGAACGACGCCCCTTTTGGAAATCTTGATCATTCGAATATATTATTTTAAAAGTAAATTTCTAAATGCGGCAACTGATTCCAATTTTATTTCACTAAAATTGAATGCAAAAAATACAATCTTGAATCAAAGAAATGCCGTCTGGTAAGCTTCATGAGGAATGGCATCAATTGAACATAAGATTCAATCCCTACCCCAGACTAAAAATAATTACAACTAGTGTATCGTCTACATCAATGAGAACATCCGCTTGACCTAATAGGTTCAAATTACTTTAACAAACATCAAACAATAATATGCTAATCACCTGACCAAAGAATAATTTGTTGATTTATTCATGTTGGCAAATAAAAAGTGTAAGGATTATTCTTGACTCTAAATAAAAAATGGAAGGCAAAATTTTTAAATCTTACCTTCCAATCAAAAGACAATTTAAACCCGGTATCTAATTAAAATTTAATTCGCAGAAAAGTAAAATAAATCTATGTTGAACTTTTTTTAGAAAAAAACAAAAATGCAACACCCCCAACCAGCAACACCACACCTGCAATTGGTGACCATTGAACCTGGTGTTTCTTTTCTCCGTCTATTTTAACTGGACCAATGTCCACAATTCTTTCAGTTGTTACATAATTAAAGCTTGTGTACCCTATCATGAGAACTCCCACAACAATCATTATGATTCCTATTGACTTTGATGGCATAATTTTAATGTTAATTTTTAACTAAACAATATTCACTGATGAAATATCAACTTACAATAAAATAATTAAAAGTATAATGATGACAATCAATGAACCAATGGACAAATACAAACCTCCACTTGGCCTTAATTGATGCTTCATTGCTTTCAACTCGTTCTTCAGATCTGACTTTTCCTGAGCACTGAGTGTGGACCTGTCAATGGCCCTGATTTCATTTAATCTTTTCACAAAAGCATCTTTGTCTGAAACTCCTGCTGTTCTATTGTGATTAACAAGTACAATTTTTTCAGTATTGTTGGCTTGTGCAAGATTCGGAAATACAGCGGAAACGGTCAATGATAAAAATAAAATAAACACATAATTTTTCATATTCAATTAATTTATTTGGAAAAAATTTCCATGGGATAAAGATCCCACATTATCTCATATAGAAATTACACAATTCCATATTGTTGTTATATTAATCACATATTAAATAAATAAATATACGAATAGACGCAAGTTGCTTTCCCCGGTTTTATTACTCCCGAATATTGAGATCATACAAAAAAGAAAATTTTATACAGCAGTCGCTCAGTGTAGAGTTATATGTTTTCAAGAAAACTCTTACGCTGCTTTCCAATCTTCTTAAAAAATGAAGGGGAAAGTCCGGTAACTTTCTTGAACTGATTGGATAAATGAGCCACACTGCTGTAATGCAGCTTATAGGAGATTTCTGTCAAATTCAATTCATTATACAACAGAAGTTCCTTTACCCGCTCAATTTTATGGATAATAATAAATTGTTGTATGGTAGTACCCTTTACTTCTGAAAATAAATTTGATAAATAAGTGTAGTCATAGTTCAACTTCTTACTGATGTATTCAGAATAAGTTTCTCTGGGTATTTCATCCGAATAGTGAATCATCTCAATTATTACATTCTTGATTCTTTCGATTAAAATAGTTTTCTTATCGTCTAATAGCTCAAGGCCTGACCTCATCAAGTTGATTTTGAGTTGCTGACGCTGCCATTCAGTGATTTCTTCCATTATTTCCACTGTTCCCAATTCAAGATTAATATACTTTAAGTTCAGTCTCACCAACTCCTCCTTCACAAACATCTTGCACCGCAAACTGACCATGGACCTGATGTATAAAATCATATATTATAGAGTAGATAAACCTATTTGAACAAAAATAATCAAAACTATCCAAAAAACCTAATTATTCTATAACTTTACCTGTGTGAACCCCTTATCAGCTTATAAGCTTTGCTATTTATAATTATCAAAGCAGGTAAGACCTTATACAAAGTTTATTATATATGTGACTAAAATTGACCATCCTAAGATGCAACCTGATTGTCAATCATACAATAAGCACACATTTCTTAAATATTATAACCACTTCAAAATTTAAATCCTGAGTAAATTCATGTAAACAAAATTTTCAACCATCCGACTAGAATACCCATCCATCAACTATTTAATTACAATAGCGACATAAATTTTGACTTAGAATGTTAACCCAAATTATATTTCATGAAATTGACAAGACTCATCCGAATGCATGACGAAGGTCCTTTATTCCCTGATTTGGGCCATTTACCTTAGAGCTTTATTATTTGTTAAACCATTTTTAAACTTTAGAATATGAAATCCAAGTTAATCTATTTTCTCGCGTTTTTATCTATAGGCGCTTTTTATTGGGCTTGTACCCACGATGACGATGTGAATGCTCCGACCGGACCAAAAATAACAAGGGATTCCCTCATATTTTTGCCAGGCTTGACAGCTGGAAATGCCAACGAATGGAAGTTTGACAAGACGCATTCAAGTGTGTTGTGGCAGACTAAGTATGTAGGTGCTGCAGGACTTTTAACTGGTCGTTTTAACCAATTTGGTATACATGAAGTGACGGATGTGAAAGCTGTAAAATATGCAGTAACCACACAACCCCTTCCAGATACCTCTTGGGCTTTCTATGAAAACCAACCGTTAAAAACCTACTTTAATGGCTATGTGCAAATCAACACTTCCAACACAGGGGAGCCTGGTCGTGATGCAGGCTGTAATGTTGCCGGAATGGGAACTGTAGCAATCGAAGCAGGTACCCAGAATCTTAGCTATCCTAATTTAGCTAAAATCAAGACTAAAGAGGTGAAGTTTGACCCGGCAAGTAATGGTTATCTAGTAACTATAGATCTTACCTATCAGGGAAAATTAGCTGCACCACTTACCAAAACCATTACTGGTAAAATGAGTTATGTTCCAAAACAAAGGGTTCAATTTGGCACCGCCGCAGCTTATGATGTATTTGGCTTGCAATTAAGCTTCCAGTTTAACTGCCGGGATTTTGGTATCGTTAGCACTAGTGTTTCCGATGTTATAGAAATTCAGTGCAATGCCAATTTTAACAATAAATAGTTTACCCAAAATTAAGTGTTATGAAACGATTAATTTATAATCTGATATGGGTTCTGTTTCTTGGGCTTTTTCTGAATTCATGTTACAAAGATGTTATAAGTCCTGAAACAGATCCGGATGGTCCACCACAAGCGGTAAGTTTCAAAGAGGAGATTGCTCCTTTGGTTAAAACAAAATGTGGCTCGGACAAAGGTTGCCACGTTCCTGGTGACCATAAACCTTACTTGGATGATTTAAGCCTGTCTTACAGAAATCTTGTGAATGGAGGTTTTGTAAACACGCTGATTCCGAAAGAAAGTACCATCTATATTCAAATCAACGGATCTATGGCTGAATACATTCCTTCAAAAGCAGACAGACAAAAGATCTACGACTGGATCAGAAACGGAGCACCTAATAATTAATTTCAAAAACAAAAGAAATGAAAGCTAATTCAATAATAAAATTCAACTTGAGCTTCATCCTCTTTATGTTACTTGCTTGCACTGTTTGCTCAGTCGGTTTAGCGCAAGATGCAGAAGAGACTATGGACAAGCCGGCTAGAAAGGCCGTCAAAAATACTTTTGAAAGTGTTTGGCTCATTGACAATCAATCTGTGATGGTTCCAATAAAGGGTACTTTTGAATTTGACATCCAACACAGATTCGGTACAGTAAAAAATGGATTCGAAGATTTATACGGACTCTTTGCTCCTTCCAATATTAGATTAGGCGTGAGCTATGTTCCGGTAGATAATCTAAATCTTGGAATCGGTTTAACCAAATCAAACATGATTCTGGATGGAAGTGCAAAGTATGCCATTCTTAAACAAACACAAGACAGTTGGGCCATGCCGGTAAGTCTTACCTACTTTGGAAATTTGTCCTATGACTTGAGAGAAGATGAAGATGGAACCTTGTATAAAAATGAGACAGACAGACTTCGATTCTTCAATCAATTGATCATCGCACGCAAAATCACAGATAGGTTTTCTGTGCAGGTAGCACCGAGCATTTCATGGCAGAATTTTGTGTACGGATTTTACAAAGTAACGGGAACAGACAGCTCCGGTTATGAAATTAAGGAGGTGGCAAATGAAATGAAACACGAACACATTGCCATCGCAGTTGGTGGTCGTTATAAAATAACGGAGAGTATGTCACTCATCGCGAATTACGACCAACCCATCACCAAACATACCGCCAACAATCCAAATCCCAATATTTCCTTTGGATTTGAATTTGGTACAAGTGGACACGCTTTTCAGATTTTTGCAGGAAACTATTATTACCTGAATCATCAGAGAAACAATATATTCAATACAAACAGTCCACTAGAGTATAAAAATGTCAACAACAGCACTGTTAAGGGAGGAAATTTTTTGATCGGATTTAACATTACCAGACTCTTCAATTAAACTTCCTGCTCGGTCATAGTCAAGACAAATGATCATATCAAAGCCCCGAAAAATCAAATTTTTCGGGGCTTTTTAAATATTTTAATATCTTTCCGATAGCATTTAGAAAATACTAAAATTGACATGAACCTTTTTAATCACATACTCCTAAAAATAATTATACCCTCCATAATTTTTTCTACAATTCTGGGGTGCACTACAAATAAAAAACAGGAAACTAATCAACTTTCTCCTTCAAACCAAATTACCGAAAACAAGCTTAAACCTCCAAGCAGCAATCAGGACACCGAATTCATCAAACCGCCATCAGTAGTTTTTTACAAACCAGACAGCCTTCAGCTTATAAACATCAAATCACAGACGGAGCACTGGATTTACGAAGGAAGTATGCATGAATATGAATTCCAAATACGTAATGCTAAAATAACCCTCAATAAAGATTACCCTGAATTGAATGTTATTCCCGAAACAAGCAAACGATACCTTACTTTTATCTTTGAAAATAATGATAGGAAAACCATCGATTTAAATACTTTTAATGACCCATACGGATTATTTTTATTCAATGGGGAAAAATCACCTGAGTTGGCTGACATGATGAATGCCAATCAGGCAATTTATTTTCATTTTAAGCAATAAATAATCTTTTAGTTTATCCATCACTAAAATCAATTAAACTCAATATTATTTCAACTTAAATCCATTTTAAGGCCTTTTAATACCAGAATGTCTAATGCTTAAAATTCTATTCAATACAAGGCTTAATTTAATAATTATCGCTTTAGTTACAGGTTTTAGCATCCTAACACTTCCCAAATTATTGTTTGATTTTCAGATCGATAATTTTTTTCCTAAAAATGACCAGGAAGTCAAGTATTACTATGACTTTCAGTCGAAATTTAATTCAAGATTTGATGAAGAAGCTGTGATTATAGGGATTAAAAATAATTTGGGGATTTTTGATCAGAATTTTCTTCGTAAAACAGATAGCCTAACCATCGCATTGACCAACATGCCTGATGTTGTAAAGGTTTATAGTTTAAATAATACAAGCCGTATTTACTTTAAAGAAAATGAAGCTTACTTTGAACCACTTATTCATATTGATCAATCTTCAAAATATACAGAGGACTCCATTAAATTGTTCAATTCTCCTGAATATCGAAACCTCTTTATTGGAAAAAACGGTTCCGTTATTGCTTTAAACATTATCATCAATGACTATCTCCCTAAATCAAAGCAATATGAATTAATTGCAAAAATAGAAAAATTGGTAAATAGATTTGATTTCAATGAATCCCATACCATTTCAAAATTAAAAATTGAGGCCAGCTACCTGGAAGAAATAAAATTCAACCTGATCCGTCAAATCATCATCTCGGTTTTACTCGCAGCTCTCCTTCTTTACATTTTATACAATTCCTTTGCAGACACATTAATTCCATTTCTCATTATTGGCATTTCCAATATTTGGCTTTTTGGAATAATTTCAGTATTCAACCAACCGATAGACACGCTGATGAGTCTCTTGCCTCCTCTTCTGGCTACCATCACCTTATCAAACATTGTTCACTTTAACGCAAAATTTAGAGAATTCATTCAGATTTCTGCTTCTAAAAAAGAAGCAATAATTAAAACTATCCAGGAGATAGGATTTGCAGCCTTTCTGACATCTGCTACGAGCGCCTTGGGATTTTTAACTTTGGCTATTTCTCCAATTGATCCCGTAAGATATTTTGGACTGTATGCGGCTTTGGGAATTTGCATTTCATACATCATAACCTTTTCTGGGTTGGTACAATATTACAATAGCTCATATTATACCTTTAAGCTATTAAGCGTTAAGCCAACAGCCTTCAAACCCAAATTTTTAAATGCCACTTTTAATTACCTTTTAAATTTTAAACAACCCATTCTCCTTATCTATTTAATTACCATTGGAATTGGGCTTTACTATACAAGCCGAATAGAAGTCAATGGCAGTCTGATTGATGAGATTCCAAAAACCCATCCCATATTTGCAGACAAAGCTTTTATGGAAAATGAATTTGCAGGAACACGGAGTTTTGAAATGGCTCTCGAAAATAGTAATGCAGAGAGAACTTTTAACGACCTGGAGATTCTGAAGAAAATTTTACAATTTGAAAACTTCTTGAAGGACAGTTGCAACATTGAATTAATCATCTCACCCTTGGCCATGTACATGGCTGCAAATAAAGCTTTTGCCGGCGGCAACTCAATTGACTTTACCCTCCCGGACAATCAGTCAGAATTAAATAAAATTATATCCGGAATCCAGCAAACACAATATGGGGAAGACTTAAATAGATACCTCACCTCTGATGCAAAAAATTTAAGAATCAGTGGTCGCTTAATCAATCTTACGATAAAGGAATTTAAAAAAGTTGAAACGAAGATTGAGAAATATTATCATGCAAATCAACTTAATAATTTTTTCAATTATAAACTTACGGGTTCATCTCTACTATTAGACAGGGTCCCTATGTATCTGGCTAAAAACATTATCCCGGGCTTGTTCATTGCCTTTTTTATTCTTGGGGTAATAGTATTCATTTTAATTAGGCAGTGGATCATTATTCCAGTGGCCATAATCGCCAATTTAATTCCATTGATTATTGTGTCAGGAGTAATGGGACTGTACGGTATCTACTTGAAAACTGATACTGCCATTATCTTTTCCATTTCACTGGGTATGTCCGTTGACAATGCTATCCATTTTATCAATAGCTTTCACAATGAAATGAAAATTTCAACCAACATCAAGTTGTCACTGAATAGGGCTTTTAGTCGGGTAGTCTCCCCAATGGTCATCAACACATTGGTAATTTCTATCGGATTACTAGGTCTAATGAGCTCGGGTATTGAAAGTATCTTTTATACAGGATTATTGATAACCTTGGTCTTGATTTGTGGACTTATAAGTAATTTGAGCCTTCTACCAATCCTTATTTCAATCCTTGTTAAAGAAAAAGGGCAAAATAAGTAGGTTGCTATGAAAATCATCGGAACGAATGACCGCAATCATTTGTTGAAACAAATTGTGTGACTACATTGCACTATGTTTCTTGTAATTTCAACCGAAGATGCTTGAATTCAGAGGTGTATGTGTGTTAATTAATTTTATTTTATCACTTAAATCAGAAATCGTGAGAAATTTAGTTTTTGCTTTCGCTTTTATCTTTGCTGCGTTGATTTTTTCAACAGGTTCAGTTTCAGCCCAAAAGCCTTGGGATGTACCTGCAAAATCTGCCTCTATGGCCAATCCGGTTAAATCGAGCCCTGCTTCTATTGCTGCCGGAAAATCTCTTTGGGTCAAGCATTGCCAATCTTGTCATGGAAAGACAGGAAAAGGTGATGGTTCAAAGGCCGCCCAACTTAAAACAGAGCCTGGTGATTTCACAATCGCCAAGTTTCACGGTCAGTCTGACGGGGCAATTTATTACAAAACAGTTACAGGCCGTGATGACATGCCTTCTTTCAAGAAAAAAATACCTGATCAGGATGACATATGGAATTTGGTCAATTTCGTAAGGTCACTGAAAAAATAAGTATTAAAAACTTCCAGTTGAATCAATAGATTCAACTGGAAGTTCTATTATCCTGAGCCTGACCTTACTTTTAGGTTCCTCCCGGTTCTAGGATTCATAAGTTAATTTATTGTTGAATAGTTATTACAGTTCGCTTATTTACATGGGCGAGTGCAGTATTTGTATTTTAAATTCTGAACCATTATGTCAAAAAATATGATCACAAGAAAAAGTTTTATCCTCTGGGGATCCTCAATAGTTGCATTTGCTTCATTGTTCAGAACAAAACTATTTGATAGGAACGAGACTCCCGGCACTTCAAAATATTTGACCCAGGATGGCAGATTGGTCGAAGTGGAAAATAAACATGTTAAAAAAAGTGGAATTAAAATGCTGACTACAGATTTACTCCACTGGATTAAAAAATAACTGAATCCTAAACAAATTCGAAATGAAGGACGAAAAAGATAATTCCAGACGAGATTTTATCGGACAAGGACTGCTTACCGTTTTAGCACTCTCTGCCTGCGGTGAAAAACCAAATCCATTTCAACCCGGTGACGATGTAAAACCATCTGGAGAGAAGGTAAAGTTACTCTCCGTAACAGGGGAAATAATCGAAGTGGACAAAGCATATTTGAAGCCTGTCCCAGATCTTCCTCAACTGTCAAATGAAGAGGAAAGAGTTGGGATACCGGGAAAGAAATTTGCCATGGTCATTGACCTTTCAAGATGTAAAAATTTAAAAAAGTGTCAGGAAGCTTGCAATCATATGCATCATGTGCATCCCGGACAGAGTTGGATCAAAGTTTATTCCATGCAGGATGCAGAACATACCGCACCTTATTGGCAACCTACTACCTGCATGCATTGTGATGAACCTCCTTGTGTAAAGGTTTGCCCGGTTGACGCTACTTTTAAAAGACAAGATGGCATTGTGCTCATTGACAGCGATCGCTGTGTAGGATGCAGATTTTGTATGGCTGCGTGCCCTTATTCCACAAGGGTCTTTAATTGGGAAGAACCTAAAATGCCACTGGAAATTGCTCAACAACCATATCATTGTGAAACAAGTGTTCCGCAGAAAAAAGGGACTGTTGGGAAATGTGATTTTTGCCCGGATATGGTACGCAAAGGTGAATTACCACATTGTGTCTCTTCTTGTCCAAATGGAGTCTTTTTCTTCGGTGACATTAATGAAGATTCCGTAACCAATGGGGCAGAAACGTTTAAATTTTCTGAACTCATCAAAGACAAAGCTGGCTATCGCCTTATGGAAGATTTGGGAACTAAACCAAGTGTATACTACCTTCCACCCGTAAACAGGAACTTCCCTTATGAAGTCGGTTTAGAAAATGAACCAACAGGGGAAAAAGAAATGACCAAACATTAAATTCCCACTTATGAACTCGACAACAGTTGCTAAATCAGATAAAATAATCAAAGATCTGCTTCCCAAAAAATTTGGAAATGCCGGAATGATTTGGGTAGCATGCCTCCTTTTGATTTGTGCTTTCGGAGCATACGCATACTTCCTCCAATTAAGAGATGGACTATCAGTCACCGCCATGGGTGATTATGTTTCCTGGGGTATATACATATCCAACTTCGTTTTCTTCGTAGCCATTAGTTTGGTGGGGTCTTTAATCACCGCCATTTTTCGATTGGCAAATATTCATTGGAGTACTCCGATCACAAGAATTGCTGAGATCATTGCAGTTTCTGCAATATTTTTTGCCTCCTTGATCATTATTGTGGACATGGGTAGACCTGAAAGACTTTTGAATTTAATATTCCATCCAAGACTCCAATCACCTATTGTGTGGGATGTCGTGGTGATCGGCACTTATTTCCTTATCAGTCTTTTACTATTATATCTGCCGCTGCTTCCCGATCTTAAAATAATGATCAACAACAAAAACAGTGAACCTGGTTGGCTTAATAAACTTTACCGGTTCCTTGGATCATTTTGGAGGGGTTCTTCAGATCAGAAAAAAATAAATAATCATTCCATCACCATCTTAAGTATTATGATTATCCCGGTGGCATTTTGTATACATACAGTGACCTCCTGGCTATTCGCAACTACTTATAGACCCGGATGGGACAGTACTAATTTTGGGGCTTATTTTGTCTCCGGTGCATTTCTAGTTGGGGCCGGTGGTGTCGTTACCGCTATGTATGTTTTTCGGAGAGTTTATAACTTAGAAAAATACATCACAGACATGCATTTTGAAAAGATGGGAAAAGCAGTTGTTCTGTTGGCATTCCTTTATCTGTATTTCAACATCAATGAATATTTGGTGCCCGCATTTAAAATGAAAAAACCAGAAGAAGCCCATCTAAATGAACTTTTTGCCGGACACTTTGCCCCTATGTTTTGGTTTGCGATTATTATTGGAATGCTTCTTCCGATCGCCATTCTGATCACTAAACAAGGTCGTAAACCGGCTATGGTCTTTGCAGCTGGCGTAATGGTAGTGGTGGGCGCTTGGTTCAAAAGGTACCTGATTGTAACTCCTACCCTACTCCATCCCTTTTTGCCTATGCAGGATGTACCTGAGAAATTTAAATTTTATTTCCCATCCTGGCAAGAATGGGCCATCGCGATGGGATCGCTTGCCGGCGCATTATTGGTCATCACCATATTTGCCAGAATATTTCCAATTATTCCTATTCATGAAACAATTACAGGAGAAGATGAAAACGCTGAACAACTTATATAAATCATACCTGCCACTGATAATCTTCATTGCCTTTGTAAACCCTTCTTGGGGACAAAAGGATACTGCTGAGGTGGTTAAGAAAAAACCTTTTTTGAGTCTGAAATATTTCAACATTCAAAATGAAACGCATTATTTGGTTTTTCAGGGTATGTTAAAAACAAAAAATAACCTGGAACCTTTGTCCAAGAGGAATTTGACGGTCTTCCTAAATGATGAAACCGAAGCATCAAATAAAATTGGAAATTTTGTGACTGACTTTGAGGGGAAGGCTAATATTCAAATTCCAATAACATTTGCAGAAGCATGGAAGGCATCCAATCAGCAAAAATTTATTGCCATTCTTGATTCAATTGATGAACTCGGTGTCTTACAAACAGAAGCCGAGATTACTAAATCAAAACTCTTACTAGATACTGTCATGGAGGATGAAGTTCGAAAAATTAAAGTAACCTGCCTCGAACTTTCGGATTCTACCTGGACGCCGGTCTCTGATGTCGAAATTCGTGTAGGAGTAAAAAGATTGTCTTCAATTTTACCTGTTGGAGAAGAAGCTACTGTCACCACAGATTCCTCAGGCACAGCCCTGGTCGAATTTGCAATTGATTCTATAGCAGGTGATGAGAATGGAATGATTTATCTGGCTGCAAAAATAGAAGAAAATGATTCCTACGGCAATTTGGCATATGAATTAAAAGTGCCTTGGGGCTATGCAGGTTCCTACTCTTCTAATTACGGAAAGAGATCCCTTTGGGCTACCGGAGACAAAGTTCCTATGTGGTTATTAACTTTGGCATTCGGCATCATTTTCTCCGTATGGGGTACTTTGATTTATTTGATCATTCAACTCTTTAAAGTTCGGAAGATGGGGTTAAAATCCTCTAGTTAGCATTCTACCCTATTCCATTGCTACAGTAATCGCATTTAACCCGATTTGCCAAGGCTTTGATAAAAGGTATCAAAAAAAAATCAAACAGTTCTAAGGCTATATTATTTTGCAGTTAATCATGGAAATGAATATTCTTGCTTAAAAATTCAACCTCGTCTGTGTTGCAATGATCAATCAACTATATATTTAATCGGCCTCATGGCATTAACTCACATTTAATTTAAATTTGGTGGTCGCAATAAAAATTTCACACTAAATTATCCTTCTCAAATATTTGATACACAACCCTCTTGGACTTGAATCCAGATGGAGTTTGAAAAAAAATGGAATTACCCCTATTGTACAAATAAAATAGTCCAATTTTCACTTCGTTCTTTTGGACTATTTTTTTGTATCCATCAGTATCCATTGTAGTTTTCAAAATTGGATTAGACCAATTTTGAAATAAAATGGGTTGTATTGAGTACAAAGCGGATATATCCTTGCTTTAGACTCAAGACCTGAAAGATTAATATCTTTACGGTTACAAATATTTACAATAAACCAGGTATGACTTTGAAACAATTCGGAATTACTCCAGCATTGAAGTTGGCTTTTGCCCTAAATGTTATTTTCCCATTTACCTTCCTGTTTGCGCAAAATGAAAATTTCTATGACATAAAAAAGGTTCAGGAGATTAAAATATATTTTGATTATGAAAATTGGGATTATCGTCTGGATACAGCCAAAGCCGGTAAAGAAGAATATATTTTAGCAAAATATTGTCTCATAAATGGTGTCAAATTTGACAGTGTAGGCGTAAAGTATAAAGGGAACAGCTCGTATAGAAATACGAATGTAAAGAACCCTTTGCACATTAAGTTAGACTGGATACTTGATAATCAGGACTATCAAAAATACTCCAGCATCAAATTGGGGAATAATTTTTCAGATCCTTCTGCAGTTCGGGAGGCCTTGTCATACAGCATTCTTTCCAATTACATGGATTGTTCCGAAGCAAACTTTTCAACCGTGTACATCAATGACAAATACATTGGCTTTTATACCAATGTGGAAGCAGTTAATAAGAAATTCTGCAGTGACCATTTTGGAAACGCTGACCATGTTTTTGTAAAAGGCAATCCTGATCGTCCGGGCACAAATTCAACCAGCAATCTGGTTTTCAATTCTTATGACAGTACTAAGTATTATACATATTATGGTATGGAGAATGGCTTTGGTTGGGCCAAACTAATTGCCTTAATGGATACACTTAAAAATAATGCTTCAGCCCTTCCCAAAATTTTGGATATAGACCGAGCTATATGGATGCATGCATTCAATAGCGTATTTTCTAATTATGACAGTTACACAGGTGCTTTTTCTCAAAATTACTATCTCTATGAAGACAACCATGGCCGCTTTCTACCAATTATCTGGGATCTCAATATGAGTATTGGCGGATTCCCCGGCGGAATAGGTGGAGGTGGTGGCACAACCACTGACAAGATTCCCTTCTTCAATGGAGAATCCAATGCGGCAAGACCACTTATACAGAAAATTTTACAAACTCCACTGTACAAAAGAATGTACACCGCACATGTTCGTACACTTTGCAATGAGTTTGTCGCCAATAAAGAATTTGAAACCATTGCAAAAAATCTCCAGACCATAGTAGATTCCTTTGTTAAAACAGATCCAAACAGCCTTACCACTTATGCTGCATTTCAAAACTCTCTGACAGCTGCGATTTCTTCAGGCGGTGGGCCAGGCGGCGCTGTACCCGGTATTTCAACTTTGATGAATGCGCGCCTTGCTTATTTTAAAACGGTCGCAGAATTCAATGCTATTCCACCTTCCATTACCAACATCCAATGGAATAATCCTTCACCAAAAGTGAATGATACTGTCTGGGTAAATGTTTCCATAAAATCCGGATCCGAAGTTTTTATTGGATTTAGAAAAAATAAATCGCTTCCCTTCCTACAGCAAAAATTATATGACGATGGGTTCCACCAGGATGGAATCGCAAATGACGGCGTTTTTGGAAATTACATCATTGCAGATTCCAAAAAAACGCAATACTATGTCTATGCTGAAAATTCCTCAGCCGGAATATTCTCACCTGAAAGAGCAGAATTTGAATACCACGTGTTAGAAGCAACAGAACCATTTACTTTCATACAAAAAGGAGAAGTGGTGGTCAATGAATTAATGAGCAGCAATCAAAGTTACATTGTGGATGTAAGTGACGACAAATATGAAGATTGGGCTGAATTATACAACACCACTAACCAAGACATAGATTTGGGTGGACTTTATTTTTCAGATGACTTTGCCAAAAAAGATAAATGGGATTTTCCAAAAGGCACCATCATCCCAGCCAAAGGGAGATTGGTATTATGGCTTGATGAAGACAGTTCAGAACCTACCGGCTTGCATGCTAATTTCAAATTATCTGCAAGTGGCGAAGAATTAATCCTTTCCAGACCTGATGGGATAATCATTGACAGTTTAAGTTTTGGCACCATCCCTACAGATAATTCACTGGAAAGATGCCCTGATGGCATCGGGGCCTTTGCCATAACCAGCAAACCAACTTACAATAAGGTGAATTGCATTATTTCGAGCAACAAAGACCAACAGACAAACGCTCATATTACAATTTATCCGAACCCAATTCTTGATTATTTCAAGGTGCAATTTGATCAATTTGCTTCAGGATCAATCATCATTCAGGATATACATGGAAACATAAGACACCAGGAGGTTTTTAATAAAATGAATCAACTGCACGTCCAACTGGATGAGATGCCTCCGGGAATGTATCTGGTCAATTTAAACCTTGATCAGAATCAAAAATTTGTAAAGAAAATCATTGTATTGAATCCATAGCAATTTAAAATCCTTAGATCACATAATAACCTGAATGCATTTATCCCAAAATCTCCTTTGATATGATCAAAGGAGATTTTGGATTTATAATTTATAGAGACTAAATTAATTGTTGGGTAGCGTTTAAAAAAGCCTTCACTTTTTTAGCGAGCTAAAATAAATTTCCATGGGGTTAAAATAATAATCTTGCCAACCCTTTACATATTGGGTGTCACTTTCAGGAAGATCTTTATGAATTAACTTCAAAGCAGTTTGTCCATTTTCAATTGGTTCCAGTTGAATTTCAAGCAAACTATCCGGCTGGCCTTCCTCAAAATCATCTGTCCTCCAATTTTGAACAATTTTCATTCCTTCAACAAGTTCCAAATTATGCCCGCTTATATAGCCATCCCAGGCCGTAAAATTTCCTCCGATCCGATCGGAAACTTCTGCTTCAGCTCCAGTCATCTTGCTGTGCTCGTCAGAACTCAGAAACGCCCGGTAAACTTCTTCCGGCGTTGCACTAAATACATGTACTAATTCGAATTCCATTCTTACTTATTTTATATTCAATTCTAATTAATCACCACTTGAAGGATATATCCATCCAATGAATAATCAGTTTGAAGCAATTTGGTGGATGGATTAAACTATAAAATTTGAATTAAAGTTTGATAATTTTTTTCTTGAAGACTTTGTCATTTAGCTTAATGACAAGAATATACATTCCAGCTTTAAGTTCAGTTACATTCAAGTCAAAGCTTAATACATCTCCAGACCAGGAGCCATCTTTTGTTTGATAAACAATTTTTCCCTGAAGGTCATAGATTTGAATGAGCGGCAATTCATTTGAATGCCCACTCCCCGGGTTCAATTCTATGTGAATCTGATCCCAAAATGGATTAGGACTCACTATAAATTTATCATCCTCACTTGAATTTTTAGTTCCCGTACTTGTCTTGGATTCATCAATGCAATTCGGACAGAAAAAACTACTGTCTTCCAGACACAGAAATGCAGTGTACAAACCCAAGACCCTGGAATCAATACTCAAACTTATGGCATCACTTATTCTAGCCTGATTTTTACTTCCTGCTAACTCGTAATACTTGATTTGGTAATCCGCCCAAATTTGTTCTACTGTACCATCCCTCGGTGTTAGAGCTGATGAATCTATTACTAAAAATTTGTTGTAAACTTTTCCCTCCGCTTCTCCGGTAACATCAAGTGTAAAAGGCAATTCCCCTTTAAACTTACCAAATTGAATCATAAATTCATTTAATCCCAACTTATCATATTGCACAGGATGGTATCTGGAATATGTATAACCATTTTGAGGTTTAGGATATATTTGCGGGTTTGTCAGAACCGGAACTGAATTCACCACAGCAGTTCCAATCATATTATTGAGTGACTGTTGCCCTCCCAAAAAAACATTGCTGCTTCCCTTGCTAATCCTTGCTAAGTTCGTAAGTAAATACTGGTTGTTGCAAAAATATTGTGTCCCATAATTACTGCAATTTACGTTGACAGAACTCACATCTGCTATGTGAAATGGCATTCTCTCAAGCCCAGCTGATTTTAAAGCTTCAATAAGCAAGTTTGCAGAATTAAAATTATGAAATCCTGATCCCGATGTCACTAAGAGAACCCTTCCATTGGAGCTTGAATTTATAATCCAATTCAGAGATTCATTCATCAACAATGCGGAAGAAGAAATGGAAGAAATCTGATTTGAAATGCTGGTAAATACTTCCTCAATTTTATCATCGGAGGATTTCATCCATTGTGTTGAATAAAGTTGATATTGAAATCCTTTTGTAAAACTTACGTTAAATGCATCATTTTCGCCTAACTCCTTTTTAAGATTTGAAATTAGATTACTGAAAACAGGAGCCTTTCCTACCACGTTTGACATGTCTAGATCAAGGCATATCAAAAGACTCTGTGTAGGTTTTGAATCCAAAAAAGAATTTGGCTGGATAGCCAATTGATAATATTTTTCTCCATTTCTTTCAAATACTGAAAAAATAATAGGCGAAGGATTAAAAACCTGAACCTCAAAATCCATGTCCTCTATATAATCTTTGTACAAACACACTCCGTTGTAATAGATATTACCCGAAGGTTCGTACTTCTTAAATAAACTAATGGCTTCGCCTTTGGAATTAACAAGGACCGGAGATACAAAATTGGTTTCCTGAAAATACACCACCTTCAAAAAATCAACTTTTACTGACCCAACATTTAAATAATTACTGATCAACTTTGTGGAGAATTTATCAATGCTTATTGAAGATGGAATTAGATAGGTAATTTTTATCTTCCTTGATCCGGTACCACTCATGGGAAATATTTTTAACAAATATTGAGTAGCGGATTCCTTGAAAAGCAAGGATGGGTCCCTTCTGCGTTTGACAATATTTTCATATATGCCTGAAGCAGTCCACTTATCATAAAGTTTGCCTTTACTTATTGTATTTTCATCAAGCCACAACCAAGTATCTGTTCCAATGGCTCCAGCCGGTAAATCAAACCGATAACTGATTTCCAACGAATCAGTTGCTTTAAACCCCTGCCCCCTGGCAGAAATGGTCAAATACATGCTCTGTTCTGTATAAAGTCCTTTAGACTTTACGACCAGAAAAGCACTGTCAATGCTTCCAGAGCGTACATAATTAGCAAACCTGACATCTGCAACTGTTAATTGATTGTACGCTTTAAGACTCAACAGGAATCCAATGGAAAGCATGAATACTAAAGCAAAACTTCTAGATGATATCATAAGATGATTTTATTTATTAAACGATGCACACTAAGGAATGTGTTCAAGATATTGGAAAAAGAATCCCTTCCAATAACCTTCAATCAGCAATTTAATAAAATAAAACCGGATTTTCAATTAAAAATGTCTAAATATCTTTAAAACTTCAACTTACTTAGTTTTAATAAACTTAAGGCATTCTCCAATTCCCCTTATTAAATAGATTCCAGGGGATAAATTTCTGAGTTCTACAATTTGGCCGGACTCAAAAATCAAGATCCTGCAACCTGCGGAATTAAAAAGTTCCAATGTTTGATTCCCGGATTCCGCTTTAACTGTAATTTGATCTTTTGCGGGATTTGGAAAAACAGTCAATTGCCTTTTTGTTTCCTGAGTGCTTTGATCGAAAGTAAATAGGCTGGTTTGAAATTCTACTGCACCAATACTCCGCGCAATCATTGAAAACGGTTTCCCAAAAAAATCATAAAGTGGCTCAATTTGATTTTTACCCATTCCTTTTGCAGGACTGGCTGGCAGCAAATTAAAATTTTGATTTGCAGTATCCACAAACATGGGAGTAGCTGAACCAAAATTCAAAGGATTTTTATCTTTGATCAAATCCAGGGCCGGTGAATCCCAGTAAGGACCATTAAAATTTCCCTGAACCAAACTGTAATAAATATTCTTACTAAATATTGCCGCATCGGCAGATTGATTTCCACCATTCATGTAAGCACTTTGACCAAAAGCAAAAATATTGTTCTCTATTACATTTCCTGAAAGTTGTGGGTACAATACACTCGTAGTTAAAAATCGCATGGTGGCCTGACCACACGAATAAAATGTATTGTTGATAACTCTACAATCTTTTGCTGAGGACAGCGATATGCCTCTGTATCCGCCTATGACAAGGTTTGAATAAAACTGAAGGTTTTTAACTTCAAATTTATCTTCAGGACAATAAAATTGCGGACTCGTATCCCCTCCTAACTCAAATGCGACCCAACTTGCCTGAGAAGCATTGACAAACAAGTTGCGTTCCATAACTATATTGGAGGACCCTCCCTTTATATGTCCACCGGTAAGACAATTTTCCAGTCGGTTACCTTTTATAATGCCATTGCGACAAGTGTTGTAATCCATGGCACCGCATACAGGAAAATCTTTGAAAACATTATTACACACTTCAAAACTGTCTACACCTGCCAACTTAAATGCTACAATTGCAGCCGCATCAGTCGTATTTGAAAAATAACAGCTGTCCACTTGAATAAATTTTGATTGAGTGACACAACTGCCACCGTTGTCTACACTAAACAAACGCCCTTTATTAAGGGTGTTGCCTCTGAAATTTAAATACTGAAATCGCAGATATTCACAACTTACAAATTGCCACCCACCTGAAATATTGATCACATCATTTTTATATCTTGTAATGGTAATCCAACGACCCGGACTTCCCTTTAGATTGGTTACGAGTTGATACCCCGAATAAGATCCTGCATGCAGATAAACGGTATCTCCTTCACGAATTGCTTTTGCATTTACGGCATCCTTTATGTTTGGATATTTTTGGCTGGGACCCAAATGAACTTGCGCAAAACACGCAACATAAATGAACAAAAAACCAAAAGTAAAATATATTTTCATGATACAATTGTAGGTATTAAGTTAAAAAGAATATTAAAACCCGTTGAAAAACATTTCAACTTAACGGCTAACACTTGAACTCATGCCAAAGAATACTCAAATAAAACTAAAATACTTTTGAAGCCAATACTGCCCTGCTGCAAGCCAAGTACGAAGGTAGGTTTTGACAAAATTTGATCCACTAAAAAATTAGGAACAAAAAAAATAACATACAACCCTCCCAAAAGGACGGGTTGTATTGAGTTATTTAGTACGATTTGTGAAAACTGGCGGAGAGTTAGGGATTCGAACCCTAGATACCCTTTTGGAGTATACACACTTTCCAGGCGTGCTCCTTCGACCACTCGGACAACTCTCCATTATCCTCGCTTTTTGTAAAGCGGCCGCAAGATAGCGCTTTTCTAGGATTTAGCAGAGACCAATTCTGGATAAAAGACGGTTTTTGCATTGTGTGTGGTTATCTGACCTACCTGTTCTATACTCATATTAAGTATCTCCGCTATCCTGGCCCCAATGACGGGAATGTAAGCTGGTTCATTTCGCTTACCCCTGTAAGGCACCGGACTTAGGTAAGGCGCATCGGTCTCCAAAACCATGCGATCAAGTCCCAATTCTAGCAATAAATCCGGCAAGTTTGTTTTTTTATAAGTCACCACACCACCTATCCCAATATAAAATCCCAACTGGATCAATCGCTGGGCCTGCTCAATCGATCCACTAAAACAATGAAAAACCCCTTTGATTCTGCCATCCTGAAGCCTTTCCAAAAGGCCCAGAGACTCTTCAGTAGCTTCCCGGGTATGGACGCTCACCGGAAGTCCTGTTTGTTGACTCCATCCCAATTGAATGGTGAAAGCCTCCATTTGCCTGGCAAGACTGGAAGGATCCCAATATAAATCAAGTCCAATCTCCCCTACTCCCTTACAGGAATTTTCTGCCAATGCCCTTTCAATCAAATTTAATTCTTCCAGATAATTTTCCTTGACCGAACATGGATGTAAACCCATCATCATGTCACAATGATCTGGATATTCATTTTTCATTCTGACGACTTGACCGATTGTATTTGCTTCAATATTTGGCAACAACATTTTATCCAAACCTGAAGCAATAGCACGCTCCATCATTTCAGAACGATCCTCATCAAATTCAGGTAAATAAAGATGGGTATGTGTGTCGATCCATAAATTGTTCATAATCTTAGAGCTTCAAGTTTAATAATGACCTAAATATTCCTGCAGTATTATTACTGCACTGATGCGATCAACCAATCCCTTATCTCTTCTTTTCATTTTGGGGGTTCCGCTTTGAAGAATAGCTTCCTTGGCTTTAACAGAAGTAAAAGACTCTTCCTGAAAATCAAATTTTATTTCAGGCAATTTTTGCTGAAGAATTTTACTGAAATCTTTTACTTCCTGAGTCAAATACGTCTCTTTGCCATCACTGTGAAAAGGCAATCCGAAAATAATTTTCTCAACTTGTTCATTTCTACAATAGGTCAATAAATATTCTTCGATGTTTTCTGTATCAATTGTATCCAGTGCATTGGAGATCATCTGTAAAGGATCTGTTACAGCAATGCCACAGCGCTTTTTACCATAATCAATTGCAAGAATGCGTCCCATTTTAAATATATAACTGACAAAATTAAATACATTACAGCACAACACTCAAATTATCAATACAACCTCACTAAAAAAAAAGAACCCCCCTTAGGTCATTACCTAAGGGAGGGTCCCATCCCAAAAACAGTAAACTCTTTAGAACAAAACGAATTTAGCCTTATTGGATCACTACCATTCTCCTCGTAGCGGTATATCCTTCTGCATCCAACTGATAGTAGAGGACGCCGGTAACACCTAACTGTGAGTGGTTAATCTGAATACTGTTGTAACCTTTTACAGCTTGAATGTCCGATTTAAGAACAGTTCTGCTGTTGAGATCATACACAGTCAGTGTGGCTTTAGCAGCGCGAGGCATGTCAAATCCGATCACTGTCAGATCAGAGAATGGGTTTGGTTGATTCTGATACAGAACCAGGCCATTCTGGTCGTTTACTCCCTGGCTGTTTCTGTAACCTAATCTGATATCCATACTCTCAAGTGAAGCATTGTAAGCTTCTGCCTGAGTAATGGTTGAATTTAATTGTAGCGTAGTTGATATTTGACCTTTCGAAAGAGCTTTGAATTTGAGCGAGAATAAGTTTTCGTAGTTCTGAAGGGCCGTGACTTCATTACTATTCCAACTGATTGCGAGCAATCCTTCTTCAATTCTGGACATGCCCATATTCTCTTTTGTCATGTGGCTTGCACCACTGATCACATCAACAAGCTCTAACTTTGTTGGATCAAATTGCATGGTAAACTGGTAACCATTGATGGTTTTAGCTTGAGACAACTGGATAGGAACGATGAATTCCTCCTGAGTCGAAAAGTTTCTTTCAGCTGTTACAAGTGATAAAACATCTTTTGATCTGGATTGAGTGCTTGAGGCATTGGATGCCACTACAGATCCGTTCAAATCTCCAATCTTTATACCTCTGAAATCAATGATCATACTCTGATTGAAAGGATTGATCACATAATTTCTTGGGAAGTTTTCATTCAAAACTTCTTCATCGGATTCAACGAACTTGTAGTTTTTATCAACAAATGCCCATGACTCATTCTTTGCAAACTTTGTAATCTGACCAAGTATCAATTTTCTCAATTCGATGATATCGGCAGATGTAATAGTTTTACTGTTGTTAACATCAGCTGCAATAAATAAGTACGGATCTTTTAATGGCTCAAGTCCAAGAATGTGCTTCTGTATTTTAATGATGTCAGCAGTTGAAATTCCATTTGCATGATCATCATTTTTATACGGAGCCACTGTGTAATTAGCACCATTCAATTTCATGTCGATAAATGCATACCTTCCATCTTTGGTGGTCGTGTATTTAGGTAAATTACTTCCCTGAAGTTCTACTTCTACCTTGTTGATTGGATCTTGTGAATTTCCGGTATTGGCAATGATCAAACCCGATACATTTCCATTGGTAAGTGTACCTTTCTGACATGCTTTGTTGTTATCCTGAACTTCAATAAATGTTCTGCAGAATGCCTGCTGACCTGTAACAGCATCTGTTACCCAAATCTCAACAGCCTGCTGACCAAGATGTGAACAATTGTAATTTCTGAATTTATCTGCAGTGTCCTTAGAGAAACTCAATACAATTCTGTTTCCGCACACATGATAACTTCCTCGATCCAAATCGCTGGCCCATACCTGGATCATTGCAGTATCAACTACACCGTCTCCATTGGTATCCATAGGCATTAAATCAATAGCCACTCCATTCAAACAATATGGTGTTGGCTGCTTGCAATTAATAATGCTGAATCTGCGCTCTCTGGCAACTTTATTTCCGCATTTGTCTTCCACCACAAATTTGATGGTGTGATTTCCTAATTTATATCTTCCTGAAGCATCAATTCTGTTACCAATTCCTGAGCGGATGATGTCGTAAGTACCATTGTTGTCAAGATCGATTAGATACTCCCATGCAAGTTCACTACCAGGAGTACAATCATCTGCCAGATCAACTGTTAATACTGCAGGGCCATTGAAACAACTGTCTAGTGTACAGAAAGTAGTATCCGTAAATCTGCCTGTAATGGTTGGATCAACCAGATTGTTTACTTTGATAATCTGCTCATGAGTAACCGTTACATATTCATACTGTCTGGAAGTTGAATTGTACACAAACTGACACCAGTCAATCGCCTTCCATTTTCTGATAATCTTGTAGCATGCATCAGATCCATTTACAAATCTAAATACATGATCTTCCCAGCTGTATCCAAGCAAATCACATTTATCTTCATTGATCGCTCTTGGCCTTCCAGTTCTTTCCGGAGTGAGGATATTTGGATCAAAACACATGTTGAATGTTGAATCCTTAGGCCAGATAATATCTGTGTATAATCTGAATGGACAATAGTTGAAGAAGGTAATTACCTGCTTACAAGTATCTACACCATTTGCATCTCTTACTTCCCAGTATCTGGTAATGGTTCCAACATTACACTGCGTTCTGTTGTCTACATACCATTTACTTAAACTAAGATTACAATTGTCGTGCGCGAATCCATCATGTATATTAAATACTGTATCAACTCCGCTGTAACAGTTTTTCTTAAATCTAATAGTTCTGGTATTAAATATTAAGGCTGAATCTGTTTGAATATCACCAAAGACATTCAAATTGTTGATGTCAAAATGGTAATCACATGAAACTGTTAAATCAATCGGTGCCTTGCAAGTTGGTTTTAACTTATCCTGAACCTCTATATTTACCATGCAATCATTGTAATTGCCGGATTTATCTTTTACTCTGAAGACTACCAGAATAGATCTGCCTACATCTTCACAACAGAATTCTACGAATGGTCTGAATGGATCAGCCAATTGATCATTGTCGCAAGGTCCGTCATTCATTCTTCTGACCAACATGGAATCGATATGACAATCATCGTATGAACCATCGTCAAATGTTTTGGCATAAACGTGGGCTCTTCCATCTACAGAAAGTGAAACCACTGTTTCTCTGTCGCAAATTGCTACAGGAGCAGTTTTATCCAATACTCTAACTAAAACAATGCAGGAATCAACATTGTAACAATCATCATAGGCACGATAAACAATGTTATGTTCACCTACAGGAAGCTTAACGGTTCCTCCATTTTGATTCTTTAAAATACCTCCAGGATAAACAACATCTACCCTAACAGGCCCACCACAACTGTCAAACACAACTGCTGGAGGCAAGTATACTGTACCTTCACACTTATAGTTACCATCCGTAGTAGCATCAATTGGATAAGGACAATGAACGTAAGGTGCTTCTCTGTCTACAATTTCAATCAATTGTATACAGGTACGCACACGCTCACCATTACACCACCACTCACGAATAGACCACATACGCATGTATTTCTGAACACAACCAATCCTTCCAAGATCGATGTCTTCATAAGTTACAGCAATGTTGCAGTAAATATCTCTTACAGGCCAAAGTGCAATTGTATCAAGCACTAAAGGACTGCGTAAAATAGTATCGTGATACAATGGTACTCCTGTAAAACTCGGATGGGGATGGCCTTTACTATCAAGTGGAATACGATTATATCTTAGATCTTTACAATTTAAAGCTTTGCCTGTTGCAAGTGATCTGTCTTCCGGACAAATAACTCTTGAAGTGTCGAATCTTTCAAGAAGTGTAGTATCTGTACAGATTGCAGATGTGTTGTTATAAGCGTCTCGCGCGATGTACTTTTTAATTACACGCTTTATGTAATTAGGGTCGCAATTCAGTGGCTGAATAATTTCATCCAACAAAATCAACGTATCCCATGTACATGCATCGTAGTGATACGGCGTAAAAGTTGCCGCTGCAAAACATGGAATGGTATCTCTGCGACACTCAATTACCGGAGGCAATTTATCCTCTACTACCAGAGTGCCCCAGCATTTATTGCCCGAGATTAAATCCTTAATTTCAACCTCAATATGTTGACCGATTTCAGCATCGGTAACCACCGGAGAAGTTGGAATTGGTTTTTTGTACCTTAATACAGTTACCTGATATTGTGCACCAGGACACTGCGTTGCGGTGTCATTCAGAATCATTGCCGCTGTTACCAGTGCACGACAATTCTGATCTAAAGAAATTTGTGTAAGCCCATTACATGCCAATGAACATTGCGCCGTTACTGTCTGTTGGACAGAGGCGAATGTAAAGACAAACATAGCTGCAATAAATATCCTCACGAGGTGAAGACGTGCAAAGCTTGATGTAGAAATGGGAGATGTAAAAATCGTTTTCTCCATGAGATCCTCTATTTAATGATTAATAAAAATTTCAAACCAATTCACATAGCACACGGAGGTCACTCCGAATACACATGCGTTATTCGCTAAAAAATTTTTGTCCTGAATAAAAACTGTTTGGGTAGGTTGTCAAACAGAAATTATATCCCTGGACAAGGATCTAAAATCATTCGTTGGTAAAAAAAATTGCTGAATTCTAGCTTGCGCTAAAGAGAGGATCTACTATTACTGGGGTTGGATGTAATAACTACCACAAAGGTAATTATTATATTTAAAAATCCTACTATTTGTGAATATTTTTTTAAATAAATTACAAATAGAAAAATCTTTAATACGTGACAAAGGTAACAATAATGATTTTGAATAAAGTATACCAATATATGAGTATTTTTTTAAATATGTTATTTTTATAATGCGTATTGCATTCTATTACAATATAATACAAATATAATTATCAAATAATTTAAGCGCATTTCAATATTATTGCCCTGAATTAAAAAAAATCCAACAATTAGAAGATTGATAACAAAAGACATTAAATCGAGCTAACTTGATTTTGAATTTGACCAAATTAGCAGGTACTTGGGTGCCGCGATTTTACCATAGACAGGAACATCCTTTCCTGAACAGGAATAGTTTTTTTTTATAAAAACTATTTCGTTAAATTATTTACCTCCTTTGATTGAAAATATTTTTGTGACTAACCACCAACAGCACAACCATGACAAAAATGTCAGGATGTAAATGCTTTCAATTCCATGAAATATTGTGGAAAATGAGATCAGTTTCTTTTGCCAAGCACTCAATGATATTGGACTTAAATGTTCAGAAAGATTGATTTGTAAAACCAACACAGTCATCAACCTGAGCAAATTAACCAGTTGAAGAAAACAAAATGAAATAAGCAAAAGTAAAATCCTCTTTATCAGTGTAGCGGGAAATGAAATACTGAGACAAAAAACAAGCAAGGATGGCAACAGCCAAAGATCCCAGATGCTCAACTGAACTTTTTGATTTTGAATAGGTAGTTTTTCTCCGGCGCCACTTGACAACGAAAGAATATTTTTCTTATTTAAAAGATTGAGTTGCGTGTCATACTTTGATTCAAATTGAACCGGAGGTAATTTTAATTGATAGGGCCCGATGATCATCTTACGCGATGTCTGATCAGCAGTATGCAGATATAAATAGGTGTCTAAAAAAAAATGATCCAATGAATTATTTAAGACATCATTGACAGATTCAATGAAGACCCATTTTATTTTAGTAAACTTAATTCCGGGAACTATTATAAAATAACTGAAAGTCAGCCCCAGTAAAAAGTAAATAATTTTTTTATAATTGATCTTTGGCTGGATCATATTTTGTATTCCGGATAAGCCAATATATAAAGAGGGCCCCTGAGCTTACTAAAAAAACAAATTGCCAGAATTCTATATGCAGAAAATCAAATATCTCCGGAAAATATAATTGACTAAATACCAAACTCAGAATTCTAACTAAATTGAGTATTCCTAAAACCAAAACTACCCATAAAATTCCGCTGACTTTATTTTGAAGGGTTACTTTTGGAAATAATGAAATGGCAAGTGAACTTAAAAATATAGGTGCAATGGCGTCACAACCTTTGGAAATACTGACCACTGCGGCGCCACAATGAATATTCATATCCTCTGCCCAGGACTGATATCCAAATAATTTCAGAATGTTTGCACTCCCTGAAGCAAATAAAATGGAAATGGGCTGTTGGATAAATTTCTCATAAATGCCCGTTGAAGAAAATAGAAAAAAAACAATCAAGACCAAAATCATGATGAATGCATACTGTATCAGTTCATTCTTCATATACTTCTGCACAAAAGTTGGTTGAAGTCCTGTAAGATGATTTGGCATGATGAGCTACAATTATTAAAAAAAATAAGAAGGGTAATATGCTAGTATTACCCTTCTTTATTTATGTTTTTAAAATTATTCTTCCCTGTTGCTGTATTGGATTCCCAATTGAACAATAAAGGCCAACACTATACTGGAGAGCGCAAATCCCGGTACATCTGCATTGGTCAGACTGTAATCGAAGCCGAAGATCGAAATGCCAAAACCAATCAATCCACTTATCCATACAATGGCCAGTGACTTCATGAAAAGTTTTCTATCAAACATCATACCGGCAGAAATGCCTTGACTTGTTTCCATGGCCATACCGTTGGAAAGCATCAATTTTCTGCGTGTCATAAATACTCCTGCAATGGCAAATAAAATCAATCCCATCAGCATAAGTCCCCATTCACCCATGGTAGGCACCATGCTCAAACAGCTGATTCCAAATTCACCAATGGCAAAACCATTTGCAGCTGGAGGGAAGGTAATGGTAATTGACTTCAAAAGACATTTAGAACCGGTAGCATAAAATCCTATGAATTTTGCACCAGCATTTCCTGTAATTGAGATAGGCCCGGAACTGGTTCCATCATTGGCTACCGCTTGAGCGGTAAAAGTGCTGAAACTATTTGATTCTGCATAAAAGTAAAAGGATCTGGTGCCCGGTGGTAAATTTATGGTAGTTGAAGTTCCGTTAAAAGTATAAACATCACCTGTGTATCCATGACTCCAGGTAGCCCAACCCTGCCCAATTCTTCGATGAGAACCAGGTGCACTGAATGACAAACCACTGCCACAAGGAGCAGGAGAAGGTAAGCTGCTGATAGATGTCCCAAGTGCCGATGGATCAGGTGCAAATGGCTGCATAGCAAAACTTTTAAAAAGCACCGGAGGGGCCCCTGTACCTGGTCCCGGATCAAAATATACGTTGGCAAATGTCGATGGTAAAAATAAAACCAATGTAAATAAGAAGGACAATACCGGCCACTTCTTAAGGTTTGTTTGAATGAAATCCATTTGGTAAGTTTTTATGGTTATGAATAATTTTAATTCCAGGAGTTATTCACTACCATTCCCTACCTCTGAATAATCAAAGGCCATCAGTTGGCTTCGGCACAAATGTATAAAAAATATTTTATATATAAAAAATATTTTCTATATATAGGTTATTCTTTCGTGTGATCAGAATCTCTATTCAGCTCTGACCTTTTATAAAGCCCAAAGACCTTACCTGAAAGCATTATGGTTGCTTTTGGAATAACATCCCCAAATGCATCACATATGCCAACAGCAGGCTGCAAATGCTAAATCCCGGGCCATCCGCGACTGTCATTTGGTAACCGAATCCAAAAACTGCCAGATTAAAGGCAAATATTCCCAACAGGGCTACTGCCAGCCAGGTTTTGAAGAATAGCTTTTTGTTGAATGGAATAGATTGTAAGCCCTGACGCTCCACCTCAATGGACCATCCATTAGCTAAGCCCAATTTCCTTTTCATTAGAAAAACGCCTCCTATAGAAAGCAGCACTAAACTTAATAAAATAAGTCCCCACTCACTCATGGTAGGAATTGCCGGCATACAGCTTATCCCAAACTCAGCTATGGCAAACCCACCGGCCGCTGGCGGATACGTAATTTTGATGGTCTTCAGCAAGCACTGCGACCCTGTTACATAAAAACCAATAAATTTGGCACCGGCATAACCTTGAATCGTTATAGGACCGGAGGTAGTCCCGTCATCTGCAATCGCTTCCGCAGTATAATTACTGTACACATTGGGTTCTGTATAAAAGTAGAAGGCCCTCGTCCCTTGTGGAAGTAATATAATTGCAGCAGTCTGGTCAAAGTAAGAATACACGTCACCCGTATAACCATGGCTCCAGGTTTCCCAACCCTGACCAACTTTAAGATGCAAAGCAGGCGTATTAAATCTAAGACTGTTTCCACATTGGGCAGGTGAAGGCAGACTCGTAGTCGGGGTTAACAATGCAGTAGGATCCGGCTCAAAGGTCCGCATCACAAATTTATTGAAGACTGCCGGCGGCGGACCTGTCCCAGGACCAGGATCAAAAACAATCCCACCAAAAATTTTGGCTGAATGGATGGTAAAAATAAAAAAATAAATTATTGGGGAAAAGCGCCTAAGTTGAAATTTACAAAACTCCATTTTATCGGTTTATGGTGATGAATATTTCTCTTAACAGATACTCATTACCACTCTCTGAATCCCAATCTAATCAGGAAACCCGGCTGGAACAGGCACAAATATATTATTAATTTTTATATGTATACTGATTTATTTGAAATATTTTTTTGAACAAGCACAACCACATATCACAAAATACTGTATTTCAGCATTTTATAATTTAAATAAAATTTTAATAAAAAGCCTTCCCATCTATTTGGAAAGGCTTTTTCAACAACTGGAAATTATTTCAAGAGAACGATCTTTCCTTTTTTCATGATTTTACCTGCCTGGAGCCGGTACAAATAAACACCGGATCCGCCAAGCATCCCACTTTCTATTTCCCATGTATTTAGACCTTTTTCAATCGACCTCCATTTTCCATACACTACTTTTCCTTCTGTATTCATCAATTCCAAATAGGCATCAACGTTCAGTGATGATTCAAATTCAATTTTGCACCGATCTTTAAATGGATTTGGACGTATCCCCCAACGATTGATTTCTAATTCATCATTTCCTGAAGGACCCAGAATCCTTATAGAAATAGGGGAAGCAAGGCTATTAACCAGAAAAATTTCATTGTTTCTGTATTCAGTATCCCTCAGCAAATCTGAAAGCCTTGTGGAGATTTTGTTTCTCCAAACAATTCTGAAAACTCGTTGCCCTTTTTCAAGTCTCTTTGGCACTCCCAGGCTAAGACTAATCCTTAATTCCCGATCTTTAACAAAATAAGAATCTTCCGAAAGGTCTACTCCCCTGCCGTCACTCAGGAATTCAACTATCCTGTCCACTTCGGCAAATCTTGAATCAAAACTCATATTTATCTGAAGTCCCTCCATAGTCAAATCATCATTGATCATAAAGTCAGAATGACTCCTTTGATTTTCAGGTAACAAATGATCTTCCACACCTAACTCAAAATATCTTAATCTTGCCCCGGCCACTTTTTCCTGAAAGCCCGACGTGCCGCTTACATCTCCTACTTTGATGGACTTAAAGTTTAAGACCTTGTCATGCATGAGGTGATCCGTTTCAAAATCTTCGCTGAATTTTTCTCGCAATGGAAAATCATGGTCATTAAAAATATACTCCTCATCCAAAAATCTCCATGATTTATTGGTTGGAACTTCTTCAACCTTACCCAAAATCAATTTTCGCAACCATACGATGTCTCTGGTAGTCACAAAGCCATCTTTGTCTAAATCTGCAGCTATCCATTGTTCAGGCTTACTAAAAGTTGAAATTCCTAGAATGTGCTTTTGCAAATACAAAACATCTTGAGTGGACAATCCATCAGTCCAATTTCCAAGTGCGTAATCCGGCTTTAGGTGTACAGATGATCCTGGCTTAATCTGATCGTTCATATATTTTCCCTGCAAATCAGTGGATACCATTTGGCCCGTACCTTGTTCAAGCATCTCTACCTTTTCCATTGGATTTCCTTTGACATCTCTCACAAGTCCTGTAACATGAATGGTTGTTTGGAAATTACTGTTGCAAAAATTATTAGGATCGTCCACATCAACCAAAGCATTACAACTTCCAGCATTACCTGAAGAGTCCAATACAAAAACCCTGAATGTATAGATTGAGTCTACATTCAGTCTATGTATACTGCATGGAATGTAACGACAAGTGTCATTAGGATTGTTTAAATCAAAAGTGATCACTAATTTGTGGGTGGGGGTACAATTATCTTGATAGAATGACAATAAATCCCTGGCAATTATTTTTGCACTGTCATTGGCTTGAATGTTGACAAGTAATCTTTTGCAATCTGCATCGGGATCCATTTTATCTGCCAAATCAACAAAAACAGTATCGCGCCCAATATTATTACAAATATCTCTCGCAGTAAAAATAACTCTTGTTTTGCCTAATGGATACACACCACTTGCATTGGCACCTCCACCATTAAAATCATTGGTTATACTTATTATGGTATTGCAACTGGTGACTACAACAGGAGCAAGTACAAGAAATGGATTACATTCTGTATTAGTCGAGCAAAAAGCTGTATCTCTTGGTCCCTTCAATCTTGGTGGTCCAAAATCCGAAACATTGATAACCTGAGTATCCCTGGCAATTGCACCATTACACAACGACCTCGCTTGCCACAATCTTAAGATCCTTCGACATGAATCCGCAGGTCGGTTTAAGGTACTATCTCTCCATGTGTATACAATGGTACCACAACTGTCTCTTGGATTTAACGGGCGCAATCCTAAAGAATCCGGATGATTAGAGCGACAACCGCGCACCATGGTATCTCTTGCCCAAATAAAATCTCTGGCATCAAAAACATAATTATTGACAATCTCTATTCTCTGTCTGCAACTACTGTCAATGACCCCATTCCTTAAATTAACTCTCCACTTTCGAATAAAAACTCCCCTTCTGCAACTATCTAATTTGCCGGAATCAGAAAATGTAATTCCGTTTGTTGTAGTGTCCACACAAACTCCTGAAATGGTGACCCTACCTGTGAGGTTTAAATTATTCATATTTTGGGTGCAACTCAATGTTACATTTGCTGGACAATTAATAGCAAACACATTCTTGTTTTGAATCTCCACTTCGATCATGCAGAAATTTGAATTTCCGCTTTCATCAACAACTTTGACCACAATCATTTCTCTCATCCCTGCATCGGCACAACAGAAATAAATTTGATCTCTGAATGTTGTATCCTGAGGCCTGTTACAACGATTCGTCATTCGTCTGACCAATACTGTATCCACTGCACAGTTGTCTGTAAAAAAACCTATCTTAGAGAAGTAAGCCGCATTCAAAGTGGATTGTCCGGTCCCATCCAAAGAAAATATCAACTTTGGGGGACAAATTAAAGTCGGTGGAATATTATCCACTACCGTAGCATATGAAATGCAAGTATCCGAGTTTCCACATGGATCAATGGCTATGTATTGCATCGTATGTTTTCCAGTAGATAATTCAACACTTTGTCCCGGCCTTGCAAGAAAAAATGAATCTATTCTAACTGCATAAATCATTAAAAAAGCCGGACTACATGCATCTGTGGCAGTGACAGTTGGTATCCGATATAGATTAAAACATTTATTTGCTTCTGTAAACAAGGTAACATCTGCAGGACAAATAATCTCCGGCCTTGTTGTATCTGCAATAGTGATGAGCTGAGTTTCCATACTTGTCATCCGCGTACACCAATTCATTACAAACCACCGGCGTTGAATTTTTATCATCCCTCCACAAACCGGTATGGTGTCATCCAAATGGGAAGGGAGCAAATCACAAAATGCATCAATGGGTTCTCCGAAAATTGTTGGAACTTCCAAACTTGAAATATCCGGATTAGGACAATACAAAGTATCGTCTGCAGGAAACACAACATCACTCAATGATGGCTTTCTGAAATAAACATCTTTTGCACAAGTGGTTTTGTTTCCGTAATCATCTGTAACCGTATACAGCAAATGACTTATTCCTGAATATCGTAAATCACACTGCAGTCTTTCAAATCTCAGGTCATATAAAATGGTAAGACTTGCATCACAATTATCGCTTGCCATAATCATGGTGTCGTATCTTAATTCAAATGGATCAAGAATGCACATTACAGTATCCACACGGCAAACCAGCACCGGCATCAATTTATCTTCCACTTTTAATTCACTCCAACAACTCATTCCATTTGTAGTATCCAATACGGTAGCGGTTCTTTTTTTACCAATGTCTGAGCAGCTGACATAATTCAGACCCGTCTCGTTCACATAAACCTTAAATTTTCCGTAAGAAGGAAGTTTGTCGGTAATCAACATTTGTGGGGTAAGATATGCTCTGCCACTTTGATCAACGGATATCTGAACCAAGCCATGACAAGGTAGATTTAAATTTTCCAATTCATTGTCATGCATTGGCTGAACATCAACTCTGTCAGATGAAGGCCAATCCTCAGGAACAGCCTTCATCTCATTACAGAATTGGAATACCAATAATAACAACATCACCTTAGAGGCACTCTTTCTAATGTGATTGGTCCATTTTGGGATGGGTTGATTTATATTTTTTAGATTTTTCATGATCTATATATTGCAGTTGTATGTAAGGAATTATTGTACGATTATTTTTAAAACTTCCCTTGATTGTGCGGTTCGCAGAACAAGAAAATAAACGCCTGAATGGGTTAATACCCGTTGATCCAATTCAACCGTATTCACTCCATTCACCAAAAATATTGCTTGTTGAAAAATTGATTTGCCTGACACATCAAAACATTCCAAATCCAAATTTTCAAACTTTCCATTGGAAATTTTTATTAGATAATTTCCTTGCGTTGGATTTGGTCCGGCCTCCAGTATTTCTAAGTCTTTCCCGCTATATGTGCTATTTGTTTTCTTGAGATTTATTGAATAACTTTTGTCATTGGCACCATACATTTCATGGTTGAAATTTTCAGTTAAATTTAGATTTTCAGGACATATAATTTTGAGACCCGGGATGTTGAATTCAAAAAGCACCTCACCCTTTTTGATAACAATGGGTCGCATTAGGTTAATTGAAATTAATATTTCATTCTCGCTTATGCGTATAAAATCATCCGACCAATTATCTTTTAAGAAATTATCCCCCAATGAAATATTCTCACTACAATTCTTTTCTAACCTGATCGATAATTGAAGACCATTTATGAAGCATTCTGAATCAGAACTTAGAATTAATTTAGAACCGACAAACTGATAATTAATAATCTTGGAATCACTTTCATTTGACACTCCTTTCTTTTGAAATAATGATTGATTTAAGTCCCCTAATTTTATTCCGATAAAATCTATCTTCTTATTGGATTCCAAAGCAGGAATATTCATCAATTTGTGTTGTTTGTATTCCTCCCATGGAAAAGCTGGATATGAAAACCGGTAACTTTTATCAATGCACAAATAGGATGCATTATTTGGCAATGCAGTAATCCTACCAAGTATTAAATTTCTTAACACAGAAAGATCTTTTGCAGTGATGGAGCCACTCTGATCCACGTCTGCTGCCAACAGATCATAGGGATTACTTATAGGGTTGATACCAAGGATGTGTTGTTGAATTCGAAGTATATCTGCCGTACTTATTCCATCCAGAAAATTTAAATCACAATATCCTTCCATTCCTGCAGAAATTCCTTTTGGAATGTCAAGAAAGCTGTATTGACCTTGTTCATCCGTAATAGATTCAGCAGTGGTATTGCCATATTGAAGTCGAACTCGAACCTCTGGAATATTCATTCCATAATAACTGCGCACGAGTCCTGATACATGGTAATTGTTAAAAGTCTGAGGACATAAACTATCCGGATCAGTTACTGCAATGTAGGTGGTAGCATAGCTGGAATTGTTGCACTCATCCCATACATAAACACTTACAATGTTTTGTCCAATGTCATCACAGGTGTAAGTTCGAATGGTATCATTGGGATCCGATGAATAAGAAAATCTAAGTCTTTCGGTTTTAGTACAATTATCCTCACTTTTTTTGTTTAGCAAACTTGCAGGAACACTCACCATTGTACCAGCAGGCATTCTTAAAAGCGATGTACTTATACCATGAAGAAGTAAAACGCTTGGCTTCTTTCCATCCTTAACTTCTACACGCACTAATTTTACAGTTTCATTATGACAAGAATCGACTGCCCTGAAATAAATACTGTGCGGGCCCATAGGCATAATTCCACTTGCATTGGGTCCGACTCCTCTGCGATCTATTTTACCTTCACTCCCAAAATCTATTTCATAACTTATTGAAATGGCAGAGGTGACACCACAATCACTCGCAGATACATCTGGTAATTGCACTAAACTTGACCCACAGTTTTCAGCAAAACTGTAAATTAAGGTATCATTAAAACCAATAATTTCAGGAGGAATGGTGTCCATGATTTTAATCTCCTGGACGTAGCTGTAATATCCATTGTCAGCAATTCTGGGATTTGGGGTCAGGTAGGGATTATAAACACACCAGTTTATTACTTCCCATGTTCTGAGCACTTTTCCACATACTCCCCCTCTGGTAAAATCGTAAAGTTCATCTGTCTTTTTGACCAAAACCTGATCGCATTTATCTTCTTTAATGATGGGGACTCCTGCTTTTATGGTATCTGGTTTGATTCTGCATGCATAGACAATTGTATGAGCTGGCCATTTAAGTTGATTGGTATCCAGTCCGTTAAAATTTGAATTTTTTAGGAGTGTGACTGTCTGACTGCATTCGGATTTTAATCCTAGCCTGTCTGTAGCGGTATACTTTCGCTGTACGGTGCCGGATCCACAGCCATTTAGGTTTCTGATGATCTGTGAATCCAATCTTACAGAGGAGCAATTATCTGAATATATAGGTCGCTGTTTTGAAAATAATGAGTCCGTATCAAATCCACAACTCACTGTGAGGTTTGCAGGACACAACAGATTGGGGCCAATTTTATCTGCCACACTCACCATGACCATACAGTCCCTGAAATGCCCCAGATACAAACTGTCAGGCACCGGTCCTGCACCCGGGTAAACATCATATACTCTTAATATAACAGGTATCGGAGAAGACCCAATATCCATGCAACAAAACAAAATCTCATCATCAAATCGGTAATTTGGATTTCGGCCCAATGTGCATGAAAAACCAATTGGTGCATTCATTCTCTTAAGCTTAAAATACACATGCCCACAATCATCCGTAGATCCCCCGTCCAAACTTACAGCCGGCACTAGACCTTGTCCGGTACTGTTTAAATTGATGACCATTTCCGGTGTACAAATTACATTGGGAGGCGTAGCGTCAAACACTGTAATCTTCATGGTGTCGATGGCCACAACGCGACAGTTGTCTGTAATTTGGTAAATAACCTGATAGACTCCTGTCTGAAACCTGATGAGTCCTCCATTTGAATTTAGATTTCCAAAAACGGTGAGCGTATTACTTGATTGGACTGGCAAGCATGTAGAATTTATAGCTGCCGCCGGCAAATTAATGAGGCTGTCACAACTGCCCGGAGTCTTTATACTGACTGTCATGTCAGGAGGTGCGGTAATTGTGATAGCAACCGGAGTAGTGACGAATGGTGCACTAGAGCCATCCCGGGCGGTTAATCCGGATGAACAGAGTAACAGGATACCCAGGACGACTCCTTGGGAAATTTGAAAAATTCTGGATTTGGGAATCCAGGCTAAAGAGTTTGCCGTGCACATAATAGAATATTTGCTAAATCCTAAATAAATCATTTATGGGAACAGCCTTGGCTGTTCGTTCACAACTGTCCTGACGTATGGTTCACTCAAAAATGAAAACATACATTTTGGAACAGAGGTAATTTATTAGCGTCTTTAGGAAGGGACTTGAATTTGAAGGTGGGATGGGTGAATCTTCTATAATTCAATCATATTGCAAAATTATGTAATATGTAAGTAACTACATAATAATTACTTAAAAAATATTACATATTTATTTTCTATATATAAAATTGATTGGTTAGGGTATTCTCTTTGAGGCAATTAGGCTATATCGGTAAGAAACCGTGTTTAGGTAGTCCTGCATAAAGAATTATATAATTCTCGCTTATGGGCATAAAAAAAGCCCCTCATGTCGCTCTCCTTGCAGAGAGTTGATGAGAGGCCATCCCAAAAACCGATTTTACTTAGACAGGGCCTCCTCTATTTCTAGAGGAGGCACCCGCTTTGTCTTATCGTCTCATGAAGACTTTAGTCAGTTGATTACTCAACTACTAACATCCTCTTTGTTGCGGTGTGGTTTGTTGCATCCAACTGATAGTACAACAGTCCTGTAGCATTCAAATCGCCTTTGCTGATCTGGTAGCTGTTCAAGCCTTTTTGTCCTTTCAACTCGTACACTCTTACTACTTTTCCAGTAACATCGTATACGGTCAGTTTTACTGCACTTGCTTCAGGTAAACGGTATTTTACTACAGTTTCTTTAGAGAATGGATTTGGCTCGTTTTGATACAACTCAAATACTCCACCTTCCACAACTCCTTTGTCTGTGCGTACGCCCATTCTTACCTCTTTCACTTCTTCTGATGCATTGTATGCCTGTGCTTTTGTCACATCACTTGTGATCGCAAACATCTGGCTTACTTTTCCATTTCTGGTCGCTTTGAATACCAACGTAAACAATTCTGCATCTTTTCCGAAGCTTTCTCCCTTGTTAGAGTTCCAGCTGGTAGTGATGATTCCTTCGTTTAATCTGTTCGTTCCAAAGTTTGCTTCTGTTGCTTTCAACACGCCACCTTCCATTCCTTCGAAGATCAAGCTTGACTTGTCATACTTCAATGTGAACTGGTAACCGCTGATGTTGTTGAAATCGCTTGACTTGAAGCTTACTTTATAGCTTTCTCCAGCTACTACGCTCTTCTCATCAACTTCGATGTTCAACACGCCATTGGTTCTGCTTTGTGTGTTGCTTGCATTGCTTGCTCTTGCATCATTGGTAACATCTCCCATTTTAACAGCTACAAAGTCTACTACTTTGTTGTTGTCCAACATCAAAGAACTTGTTCTTGGTGCATTCCATGGGTTGTTTGCATCAGGGAATACATAACCGGCTGGTACGAATGTCCAGGATTTTACTTTGCTGAACTCACTGGTCAAACCAAGGATCAACTTACGTAATTCTGACATATCCGCTGCAGTTACACTTCCACTGTTGTTTACGTCTGCTGCTATCAATTTGTATGCGCTGTTCAATGGAGTCTGACCTAAGATATGTTTTTGAATCTTAACGATATCTTGTGTTGTGATTCCATTGTTATGCTCATCGTTTCTGTTTGGACTCACCATGTAGTTTACATTTAACTTCAGATCGCCGAAGCTGTATGGGCTTCCTACTCTCTGTGCCATCATGTTGCCATTGTTGTACAATTGCATGTCTACTGGGTTCGCTACATCGCCACCTTCTGTCTTAAGATTTCCGGTGATTTTTCCGAATGATCCTGTGTTAGGACAGATGTCTTGATTGTCTTGTACGATCACTACTGTCTTGCAGTAATCTTTGTTTCCTTCTTCGTCTTCTACCCACATTTCAACTTCGATTCTTAACTCATCGTTTTGTCCCTGAGCTACGAAATCTGCACAACATACGTTGATGAATGTTTTGGTATCGTCTCCGTCAAAGTAGAACTTCAAGTTCTCTTTTGCAGTACAGTTGTCATAACTTCCGTGATCAAGATCTTTTGCCCAGATCTCAACACAACCAGAAGCTGGCATAGGTACTGTGATTACTCCTGTCAAGCAGTATGGTGTTGGTGCTTTGCAGTCTTTGATTTCAAATAAGCTTTCGCATACTCCAACGTTTCCGCAACCATCTTCTACAAACCACTTGATTTTGTGGATACCTATTGGATAAGTTCCGCTTGCATCGAATGGATTGTGATCGTCATCTGCAAATGGATTGTGGCTGTATTCAACAGTGTCTCCAGCTGCATATTGCTTTCTGGTCAACGTTCCTACTCGGAAGTCATATCCTCCGTGTACGCCTTTTCCATCATTGAATGCGTCTATTTTGTATTCCCAGAACAACCAATCCAATGGGCTACAGTTGTCTGTTGCATCTGCTGTAAGTGAAATGTGTCCAACACAGATTCCCAATGCTGGGTCTATCACTGCCGGCTCACATGGGCCTACGTTGCATGTTACTACAGGTCTGTCCTGATCTCTTACTTTGATCACTTGTAATGCTTCCCATCTTCCAAAGTTTGGATCGATGAATGGATCGTACTGACACCAGTCAATAACTACCCATCTTCTCAATACTTTGAAACATGCATCCGGCTCTATGTTGAAGATCTCATCGAAGTATTCGATAGATAATAATGCACAGTTGTCGTCTGCATTGTTGATTACTTGTGGTCTTCCTAATTGTGGATTGTCAGGGCTGATGTCTGCGCCACATCCGTCGATCGTTACCGGTGTCTGTGTACATACGCCATTTGGCCACATTAAGTCTGTATATCTTGGATCGTTACAAGTTACATCATCCACATAGAATGGATCGCAGTCTACAAACCAGATAGTCTGGATGGCAGTTACGTTGATGTTGTTTGGTCCTTGTGTGGATACAATTCTTTGGATTACTCCTTGTCCGCACTCTCTAAGGTCATTTACGGTGATGGTTGGGTTGCTTCCGCAGCCACTTAACACATATCCGTCAAATCCCCATACTAACTCATATTTTCTGTCCCAATGTGCAGTGTCGAAATACTGATAGTAGTATTCGCATGCTTGATTTGGTGCAGGTTTTGGAACTGCGTTGGTCTGTACATATCCAGGATATCCTGTATAGTCATTTCTTTCGCAGAATTTGTAACATACTAAGTCTTTTGTTACTACTTTCTTCCTATCTCCCAAGTTTGTAACTACTCGTCCGAAGGTAGCATCGTTAGGATCTGTAAGTTTGGTAATGTCAAACCAGAACCAGCAGCTTACTACGATATTTGGTGGAGCTACTACTGTAGGTACACTCTTATTCTGTACTTCCACCTCAATCATACAATCGCTGAATCTTCCGTTCAACACACTGCTTGTGCTGGTCATTCTGATTGGTGCAACCGGACCTGCGCCTGGATCTACATCAAATACCCTTAACACAACCATTACTTTGGTTCCTACATCTGCACAGCAGAAATAAGTACAATCGTCAAAGTAAACTTGATTTCCAGCTAAGATGCTGTTGTCATCTCCGTTTACTCCGCTACATGCTACTACGTTGTTAGAGTTGCTACCGTTGTTGGTTCCCAACAACTCAGCCATTCTGATCACTTTGAAGTAGATGTGTGGTTGACAGTTGTCAAATGATCCTTCGTCAAATGATTCTGCACATACTTTTGCAAGATTTGATCCAGGAGTTTGATTTCCGTTGATGCTCACTGTAGTTATTGAACGACAGATAGCTTGTGGCGGAACTCGGTCAACTACGTTCAACACTACTCTTTTCTTAGTAATGTTTCCGCAGCAATCGATTGCATTGATGTAACCGATTTGGATTCCTTCAGGCATGTTTACTACTACATAACCAGTAGTCTCATCGCCAAGAACTGTTCCTTGCTCAACTTCAACAGTGTAATGTACTTCATTTGAACAGTTGTCTATAATCCAGGCTGGTGGAACTTCCCAACGGCCTACACATGCATAAGATTCCATGTTTACTCTTGCAGAATCCGGATAAAGAACCTGTGGTCCTTCTACATCTGTAACTTTGATGATCTGGTTATGTCCACCTAAAACGCTGGTACACCAGTCCATAACAGTCCACTGTCTCAACACTTTGTAACATCCTACAGGACCTGCATCGCAGCCTGGAGTTGCAAGGTTGAAAACGATGTCTTTGTAAGTAACACTCAAGTTAAAGCACTCAGCTCCACCTGGTTTTCCTGTTCCAACCCACATGATGTGGCGGTTAGGTCCCCAGCACAATGGATTTGTTTGTGACCACTGTCTGTGTGATGGATAGTATACAGGATCAGGATTTGGATGTCCAAACCATGGGCTGTTTACATCATCGATACAGTTCCATCCCAATACTCTTGGTAATCTTCTGTTTGGATATTGGTCAGGTTGGTTAGGATTAGCTCTCCAGAATGCAGAGTCCAAAATATATCCATCCACGCACTCAGGGAAATCTGCCATGTGTGGGGTAACATTTTGTTTCTGTCTATCTTCTCATCGCAAGCCAACATTGGTTGGTCTAAGTTATCATAATTTGGTGGAACGGTAACATCAAACAAATCACCCAAACCTATCGTAATAGTTTGTACACAAGTCGCTCTGTTTCCGGAACCATCCACAGCAGTCCAGGTTCTCAAGATTCTTCTTGAATAACCAAGCGCACAATTTCCTTGTGTGCTGTTGTCTCTGTAAGAAAGACTTGCACCACCACAATTTTCAACTACTGAAGGAACTCCTGTATTAGCAGGGATCGGATCAATCGCACAAGAGAAAGTTGCATCGGCTGGACAAGTAAGTCTTGGAGCAATTTTATCTTCAACAGTAGCATGTCCCCAGCAGCTGTTGCCGGTTGCAGGGTCACGTACAGTAAGTTTTAATTCTTTACCAATATCTGTTCCGTTAATTTGAACACCGGCTAGATTTGGATTACGGTCGATTAAACCACCACCTGTCCAGTATCTCACTTCCACAATGTAGTTATCATAACATGAATATGGACCTCCTTCGAGTACCATGTCAGCATTGATGGTAGCAGAACAATTCTCGTCCAAACTTATTTGAATCTCATCGTTACAAGCTAAAGCTCTTGTTGGATTTGCATATGCATTTACACATACATCAAATTCACAAGTAGCTACGTTTCCAGCTGCATCGGTTGCTCTATAGCATATTCTTGTACATCCTATAGGAAAAAAAGCATCCGGGACCATATGGCGCACCACACGTTTGTACAAGTGGTACCCTTGTAGAGGTTGACAAATTGTATCCTATAACTCCAATCCAGTTAGCTCCTCCAAATCCAAATGAACTGTTGATGAAAGGAGCAGCGAACTGTCCACCGGTATAAGTAGCACCATCTATTGGTGTATTGATATTTGCATCACCCATCGCTGTACCTCCACAACCTGAAAATAAGGATGCATTGGTACCTCCGGTACCCGCAGCATGAATGTAAATACCTCTTCTCTCACCAGTACCCATCGTTAAGCAACCTACAACAGTTGTCTCAGTTTGGATAGGCGCGCATCTCTTAATGGTATCTGAACGAGTGCCGGTCAAGAGATCGAAACTGTCAATGGTATTGGTAAACTGTCCACCAAATCGAGGAGTTCTGGTAGCGCACTGAGTCCAGGCACCAGGAGTGGCCTGTACAGGTACGTGACTACCTGGAGCAGTTGTATAATAGATTGTGTGGGGAACGTTAGCAAAAGCCCGTTCTCCCAGTAACTGAAGATTTAATGGCCCTCCAGAAGTGTTGATCAAGTCAAACATCACACCCCAACTATTTGCTCCTCCTGTAATTGACCAGTAAGATGCAGGTGGTAAACAAACAGTAGCTGTACTTCTGTTCCCAAAATAAGCACCGGCAGGACAATTGTCCATCGCCATAAATGCAGGTGCGTCCCAAGAAACCTCACATTCTCCAGGACCCGCATTCAAAGTAACACGATTTCCTTTAGGACATGCTGGCACTAGAGTTGGTGCCTCTAAATCTCTAACAGTCACCTGTTGAGGACCCCCAATTACAAATCGACAGTCATTGGCTACTATCCAATATAAATTGTACACTCCCGCTGCTGGAAACAATATTCCAGGGGATGTACATGCGCTGCCCGTTGTATTTGGATCACAAACACTAGCAGCTGTTATTGGCGTAGTTGAATATCTAACGGCAGATGTACATGTAGGATCTACACTAAGACATGCTACCGGTGACGGCACACAAGTCCCTGGCGCAAAAGATACTGTCACCGCTGCTGGTATTACCGGCAATACAGGATTAGCTGCCATTACCACTGACCAGCTCAACATAGGACCACTATCCCCACCCGCTTGATCATAAAATATTAACTCTAACACATCATTTGGCACCACTGCCAACGAGGCCACAGTTGATAAGGTTGCTGTTGGTGATGTTCCACATATAAAACCACCAGCCCCTTGAGGTCTAAATGTATTAGAAAAAGGAGCAGCTCCCGCTGTTATAGGTGAACAAGCTGCATTATCACAAAATTTGGTATTGGTAAAATTGTCATTACTTCCACCGTTAGCGAAACTTAGTCCCAGTACTTGTCCAGTCCGCCTGTTTCTAATATAGATTAGAAGGTCACTATCCCAAGTATGGTTGAAATTAAGATTTACACTGGATACCTGGTATCCACTACAGTTCCCAAATGATGCAGGCGCAGTGGCTGTAAATACAGTTCCCCAGTCCAGGCAACTCCCGGAGAACCTCCTCCGTTAAAATTGGTTTGGGGTACAACCCCGCATCCTCCAGTTCCTGAGTAAGGAATTGTGCTGTTTCCACCGTTGTTGATTGTGCTTCCGGGAATCGTTACTACAGGTTGTGCATACAACCCGGTAACCATCACCATCACTATCACAAACAACTGGCAAAGCCGATTGTAAAATGGTTGATTCATGAGATATGAGTTAATTGATTATAAAATTTTGAAATTAGGTTACGATTTGAGAACTTGTATCAATGATTTATATTCAGCTGTGTTTAATATTGCTTCAATACTGGAATTCATATCAATAGAATTCCCATTTCTTACAACTAAATTGCCAAATGTATCAAAGTCTAAACTACTCAAGAATACACTGTAAGTATTCATGTTTTGGTCCGGACGATTTATCAAAGCATCCAATGTACGCTGATAGATCTTCACCGTAGACCAAAGAGCAGATCCTTTTCCTTGCTGTTGTGCCTCCCCTGCACCTTAGCAAATTCTGTCGTCAAATCCTGTATCGCCTGCGGTACAGGCTTTAGGTTTGGAATATTATAAGTCTGGGCAACAACTTGGTCTTTTCCTACCAGTCCTGCAACAAACATAAAAATAGCCACCATGGCCAGCCTTGAAATGAACCCTTTAAGAGAAAATTTCGTTTTTTTCATGAGATTTAGTTTTGGTTTATTAATATAAAATTTTAAAAAATCCTAATAAATAGTGCTAATTATTTAATAAGCACACAAATAACACTATTCCACTGTCTTCATTAGCATTAATGAGGATAGTAAAACGACAAAACCCTTCAAAACTTTGAAAGATGATGATAAAACAAACAGTAAAAATGACCGATTTCTTAAGGATTTTGCTTCGCCTTTTAAAATCAAGCCAGAAGTCTAAACTAGGTAAACATTCAACCCTAATTTTAACAAACCAAAGGTACAAAGATTTATAGTTTAAGTATATAAAATTTTAAAATATTTAATAATATAATTTATATTCAATTGATATTCTTTAATTTATATTGATTAAGCAAGTATTATAGCTCTACATGGATGAAATATAGACAATAAAAATTCTTGATTAAAGTTAACAGTAAAATAAGTTAAAAAATTAATAAATTCAGCTATTTAAAGTTTACTAGATATTGAAAATGAACCGAAAATTTGGTATGGAGCAAAGTTTTGAGACTGTTTGGAAGACATTGAAACACAATTAATATGCTATTAAAGTAGATGTTCTCCTTTCAGAATCATCGAAAATAACTATAATTGGCGCAAACACCAGAATAAGAATGCAGAGAACAGCATCCTTGGAGAGGAAAAGTTGCAATGATTCAGAACACTCAGTTATAAAATATATAAACTAAGCCGGCCCCATTCACGAGCAGAGTAGCCAAAAAAAATGTTTCTATTTGTGCTAAATTGCGATTAGAGTAGAAAGAGAAGTTACCAAACCTAGCTGAAATTTAAATAAAAAGTGTTACGGATTATTTGTAATTAAATGTTGTAAAAAAAAAATCGCAACTATAAATAAAGATAGAATTTTCAAGAGTAAACCTCGAATGGAGTATGCAATAACTTAAACATATAAAACTGGATTTGATTCAGCCTCATTTGAGTTTGGTACAATATTATATTAATCAAATACTTGATTAAGAGGTGAATAAACTAACTGGACATCGGTATCCCCATGACGAAAATATCTACAGCCGTTATGGTTATAATCCAAGGAGTGTTCGTTCAGGTTAGAATAAGAAGCCGTCAAGGTCCACCGTGTAGTCAACAATGAGGCGAGAGCACTTAAGAGCCTTGAAAGTTATCAAATGATGAGGTATTAGAGTCTTGAAAATTCACTGCAGGCTGAACTAAAGGATTTGAACACTAGTGAATATGCAGGCATAGATTACTATTTATGAGAAAGTTTTGGCTTAAGCAAATCTAATGCAAGCAGCCATTTTGTGGAGGCTACAAAAGAAAATTTTGAAGAATTTGAAAACAGGAGATTAAAGGATCATAAAATCATGGCCATTATATTAGATGGCAAATACTTGTACGGAGAACAAATGATAATAGCGTTGGTAATTACAGAAAATGGGGATAAAATAAAACTTGGCATCAAGTAGACAAGCACTCAAAATAGCTTGGCTATTGTACAGTTTTTAAAGGGCTTAATTGTTCGGGGCTAGGTTTTGATTCTGGGATATTATTTATAATTAAAGGAAGTAAGAGCATTATAAGGCTATTCTGAATGTATTCGGAGAAAAAGCAATAATCCAAAGATGTGCCTGTCAGAAACGAAAAAACACATTGGCTTCCCTGGAAAAACATGATAAACATTGGGAAAAATCAGAAAAGAAAAAGGCATTACAACAACCAAATTATAAATTGGTAAAAGAAGCAATACTGTTATTAATAGGAAAGCTTGAACGTATAAATCGACAATCAGCCAATTCCTTTTAAGAAGAACTGGGATAATTGTGAACAATACTAAAAAAAGAATTCAATAGTGAATTTAAAGTATCTTTCAGCGCAACAAATTGCATTGAAAACATTAACTCACAAATTCAAAAGTATTTTGGAAGAGTCAAGTACTGGTCGAGTTCCTAGCATAAGGTATAGATGTTTAAGTCCCGCACTGCTGGATATAGAAACTAAAATGTTAAAGTAGACAATTTTAAACAGCTTTATAAATTGAAAGAAAAAATTGCAATATTTGCATCCGATTCAAAAAACTTAAAATTTTCAGCTTATAATGGGGCATGATCCTTAGAAATAGCAAAAGATCATTTAAATTAAAATATAGATGAAAAATATAATATATATAATTATTAATCTGCTGATGATAGTTTTACTCTCATGTTGCGATTCTAAAAAGTCAAAAAATAATTCCTTAACTGAAACAACAGGGTTCAAATTACTGAGTCCGAATATAACTAATATAAATTTTAAAAACACACTAACAGAAACAGACTCCTTCAATTATTTCATATACGAAGGTATGTATAATGGAGCAGGTGTTGGACTTTTAGACGTGAATAATGATGGCTTGTTAGATATGATATTGATTTCAAATCAAGAAACAGATAAACTCTATTTAAATAAGGGGGGGTTTAAATTTGAAGATATTACTAAATCATCGGGTATTAAAAAGTCAAACGAGTGGGAGTCAGGTGTTACAATAGCAGATATTAATGCTGATGGGTGGGACGATATTTATATTTCATGTAATTTGTCTGATAATTCTGCTTTCAGAAGAAATAAACTATATATTAATAATAAAAACAATACCTTCACTGAAAGTGCTAAATTATTTGGAATTGATGATATTGGTTATTCAATACACGCCAATTTTTTTGATTATGATCTTGACGGGGATTTGGATCTATTTGTAGTAAACCAACCACCCAATAATTATGAGTTAAAAAATAAATTGCAACACAAAATAGAACTGAAATATTCCAGCAAGTTTTATGAAAATATTAATAATAAAAATTTTATTGATAAAAGTAAGGAAACTAATCTGCAAAATAGTTCATATGCGTTAAGTGCCACTATAGGCGACATTTCAAACGATGGCTGGCCTGATATTTATATTTCAAACGACTATGAAGAGCCCGACCAGCTATTTATAAATAATAAAAATAAAACTTTTACCAATATATCGAATACCTCACTACGGCATATGAGCAATTTTAGTATGGGTGTAGATATAGCGGATTTCAATAATGATGGTTGGCTTGATATATATACTGTAGATATGGTTTCTGAAGACCACTATAGGAATAAAACAAATATGGGTGCTATGAATCCAGATAAATTCTGGAATTTGGTAAGTAACGGTTATCATTTCCAATATATGTATAATTCAATGCAATTGAATCAAGGAAATGGTTTATTTAGCGAAATAGCTCATATGTTAGGAATTGCTCAAACCGATTGGTCCTTTGCCGCATTATTTGCAGATTTTGATAATGATGGTAATAAAGATATATTCATTACCAATGGAATGCTTCGAGATGTAAGAAATAAAGATATTGAAATTAAAAAGAAGGAAATATTTGAAAAAATGGCAAAAGAGAATATTCATAAATTAGCACAATCTTCTCTTACAAAATTCTTAGACATATTGCCATCCGAACCAATAAGAAACTATCTATACAAAAACACTGGAAACCTTGGTTTTCAAAATGTGACAACTAAGTGGAATTTAAATGAAAAATCATTTTCTCAGGGCGCTGCATACGGAGATTTGGATAACGATGGAGACTTAGACCTTGTAGTTAACAATTTAAATCAACCGGCTTTTGTATATGAAAATCTCAATCAAGGAAATTATATTAACATTAAACTATTAGGTAGCAATTTCAACACTAAAAGCATTGGCGCTCGAGCCGTTTTATATTCTAACAATAAGTTACAAATGTGTGAAATGACAAATGTTAGAGGGTATATGTCAACTTCAGAATTAAGCATACATTTTGGATTAGGAGCATCAAATAAAGTAGATTCATTATTAATTCGATGGCCTTCTGGTAAATCAATGAAAATTTATAATCCAAAAATAAACCAAAATTTATTATTTAAAGAAGCTGATGCAAAAGATTTTTTTGAATCCCAATTTAACCAAACAATTAAAAAGGTTTTATCGGTTGAAATAACATCTGAATTATTGCAAGGAATTCAACATAAAGAGAATATGTTTGATGACTATGCAAGAGAAATATTGCTGCCTTATAAAATGTCTACATTAGGTCCATGCTTAGATATTGGAGATGTAAACAATGACCAATTAACTGATTTTTATCTTGGTGGGTCATCTAATTTAGATGGTCAATTATTCTTGCAAAATGAGTTTGGCGGTTTTATAAAATCAGAATTTGGACCAAAGAAGTTGTATAAGGAATGCGAGGAAGTTGACGCTCTATTTTTTGACATGGATGATGATAAAGATCTTGATTTATTTGTTGCCTCTGGTGGAAATGAAAATTCTCTTAAATCCAATGGTATGAAACAGCAAATTTATAAAAACAATGGCACCGGCAAATTTAGTGAAGCATCAATTCAACTTCCTACACTTAACGCTAGTCTAGGTATCGTAAAAAATGGAGATTTCGATAATGATGGCGACGAAGATTTGTTTTTAGGGGGACGCCAAATCCCAGGAAAGTATGGGATTTCTTGCCCGTCATTTATCCTAAAAAATGACAAAGGAATCTTCAAGAATGCTACAAAAGATATTTGCCCTATAATGACAAAGGATTTTGGTAATGTTACAGATGCTTGTTGGTTGGATATTGATAATGACAGTGATTTGGATTTGTTAATTGTGGGTGAGTGGATGCCTTTAAGGGTTTTTATAAATGACTCCTACAAATTAGTTGAGAAGACAAAAGATTTTGGGATCGAAAATTCAAGGGGTTGGTGGAATACAATAGCTTTTGCAGATTTTGACAATGACGGGGATTTTGATCTTGTAGCCGGGAATGCTGGATTGAATACTAAGTTTAAAACTTCAATTCAGAATCCTTTTAAAGTATATTTGGGTGATTTCGATAAGAATAGTTCACATGATATCTACTTAAGTGCTTATGACATAGATGGAAATTATTATCCAGTTCGAGGTAAACAATGTAGTTCTGAGCAAATGCCATTTATAAATAATAAATATAAAACATATGCTGAATTTGCCAGATCAAACATTGAAAATATCCTAGATGGAAAAATGGAAAATGCAGTTATTAAAGAAGTAGATGAATTTAGATCTGTTTGCTTTGAAAACAAAGGAGGAAGATTTGAAATTACATCATTACCTATCGAATCACAAATTTCTCCAATTCACTCTTTTATTATAATTGATATCAATTCTGATAAGCTATATGACATAATATACTGTGGAAATTATTATAATCGAGAAGTAGAAACTACACGAAGTGATGCAGGAATTGGTGGAGTTCTCCTTAATAAAGGAAATATGAATTTTGTACATATGCCATTTAACTTAACTGGATTAAAGTTATTTCGAGATGCCAGAGAAATGAGAGTATTAACAGTCAAGGAAAAAATCATTTTATTAACTGCCAACAATAATGAAATTTTACAAGCAAATCAATTGTTTCTTCGCTAAGATCCTATTTTTACTAAAATAAATTTCTGAGTGAAGAAAATAGAAGTAATTCAATTTCAAAAAAAATACTTTTCTTATTTTGGCAATGTACTGATTTTTAGTTGGTGGTTTTTTTAAAAAATTGAATTAACCCAGAATTGTCATTAGGTCTATTTTTTAACGACGGTCATTAGAAAATGGCCTACATAATAATAAGAAAACCAACAATTTGAATTTGATTCTAATTTTTCAAAACGACTTACTTTTAAATATTAAAATGTTTCTGAAAGAAATGGATTTTAAGATTGAATAGTATCCGTTCATCTAACAGCCATCTGTCACTATAGTTTATAGCTTCGTGCAAAAATAAGTATGCCAAAAGAAAGTTTTGAGAAATTGCAAGAAGGCTACAGGAATAGTAATCTGAGCTTAAAAAGTTACTTAACAGGAAAGCATTTGTCTGTGTCTCAATATTTTAATGGAAGAAAAAGCATTACCGTAGGCCAAGAGAATTGTCAGGTCAATTTGTGAAAATCACATCCAAGATAAATAAGAATCAAAATTTGGCAGAAATTGTTCTGCAATATCCGAATCGAATAAGAATAATCTTCGAGAGTTAACCTGAGAATAAAATTCTAATAGAGTTAGTACAATCTTGAAATGATTCCATTTACAAGTGGGCATCAATATTTTATGTACACTCGAACTACAGATATGCGTAAAGAGCACAATGGTTTATCCCAAATTTTTCAATTTCAAAGAGTTATAATGACACAAATATCTGATTATAAATAAATTAATGGAATACTTATCTTGTAAAAAAAACTTACATGGATTTTGGTGGGTTTAATATTAATTACAGCTCCAAAGAAGTAACTCCAGAGAGAGGGAATATTTCTAATGTAAGAATTGCTTAATAATACAGGAACCAAGCTTAAGATGGAAAAATTAGGGATACCTCAGAGTGTCTCACCTAATGGATTGAAAGTTATAGATATAGTTGCTTCATTTTTTGTATCCGTTTAGTGTGGTGCGAACAACCTATTACAAACAGAACATATTCGATATTATAAAGCATTAAAGAAAATTTTTAAATTAAAGAAAATACCAACTCATGTTACGTTTGGTATATTTTTTAAGAAATTCTTCCTCCTCCAGTTCTTTATTTCCTTCAACTTTATATCTTTCTTTTTGTTAAAGATGCATTGTTCACCAATAAAATAATATCCTATGTCTTTTGTCCTTGCTGATCTACCTTATCCACCGCAATCCCTTGAGCCACATATAGATACAAGAACCATGGAAATACACCATGGAAAACACCATGCCGCTTACACCAATAATCTCAACAATGCCATAAAGGATACTCCCTTGGAAAATATGTCCATAGAAGATATCCTTAAGAATCTGGACATGAGCAACATGCCTGTTCGCAACAATTGCGGAGGATTTTATAACCACAATCTGTTCTGGAACATGATGTCTCCAAGAGGTGGTGGATTACCGAGAGGAATTGTCGCGGAAGCCATTGATGCTAATTTTGAAAGCTTTGATTCGTTTAAAGAAAAATTTGCACAGGCAGCAATTTCCAGATTTGGTTCCGGTTGGGCGTGGTTATGTGTTCATCCCGGTGGAAAGTTGGAGATTTGCTCTACCCCAAATCAGGACAATCCCCTGATGCCCAATACAGGCTGCGGTGGTGCTCCGGTACTTGCGCTCGATGTCTGGGAGCATGCCTACTACCTGCATTACCAAAACAGACGACCTGACTATGTACAGGGCTTTTTCAATGTGGTCAACTGGGAAGAAGTAGAATCCAGATATCTTGCCGGAAAATAAAGATCCTAAACCTGTTTTTGAACTTTGTACAGCAAGTGTACAGGCGGTTGAATTGGCCGCTGTTCATCAGCTCAAGGCCATAGAACTTTGTACCGATCTGCATTGCGGTGGCGTTACACCTTCTATGGGATTGGTTCGATTTGCCAGAGAAAGATTCTTCGGCGAACTGGCAATTTTAATCCGTACCCGACCGGGTGATTTTGTTTATTCTCCCTCAGAAAAAAGGATCATGCTGGACGATGTAAGAAAATATGTGGATTTGGGCGTGGATGCATTTGTGGTGGGAGGGCTGACCGCTGAAGGGCTTATAGACGAGCCTTTCCTGGAAGATATAATGACTGTGTCCTGTGGATTGAATCTTTGCTTTCATAAAGCCTTTGATGAGCTGACGGATCAAATGAAGGGTCTGAACACCTTGATTGATTTTCAATGGGACAGAGTGCTTACTTCAGGAGGCGCCGCCAATGCAAGTCTGGGAATTCCCCAAATAAAAAAACTAAATGATCTCTCTGAAAACAAAATATGTGTGATGCCCGGAGGAGGCATTCGCAGTGCCAATGTCCTAGAAATCATAGAATCCACCGGATGTTCCAGAATTCATGCAGCATTGCGAAAAGAAAGCATTTCGAATCCGACCATTCAATATCAACCACAGAATGCAGACCTTACAGATCAGGAGGAACTCCTTCGATTTTTAAAATACTTTTGATTTTACAAAATAGATAACTGCATTTTGGTTCAGCTTAATTTATTTTCCTGCATTTCTTAAATCCATTTTCAAGGCTTCGCACCAATTGTCGGCTTTTCTAAAACAAAAAGTAATTTTTTAAATCCGATGTTCAGGAATCCTGTTAATTTTACTTCATGGCCTGGCCATTGATTCTTCGTTACTTTTAAGTTCATTCTACTATTTATTTCATAAAATTATCATGAATGATAAATATTGAATTTTTAAAACGTGTTCTCTGCATGAAACTCAATAAATTCTTTTTATTTAAAACACTTTTGATTGGCATTTCTTTATTAATTGCCAATCCTTCCAGTTATGGACAGAACATAAATCCTAACTTTGATTCAACACTTGCAAAAACGCTTGGCGGGGATGACTTTGGAATGAAAAAATACATTCTGGTCATGCTAAAAACCGGGAGCAACAATATGGCAGACAAAGTCACCAGAGACAGCCTGTTCAAATTACACCTGAAAAATATTGGACGGCTGGCTGATTCCGGAAAGTTAATCGTCGCTGGTCCACTTGGTAAAAATGATCGATCATACCGAGGGATTTTTATTTTAAATGTCACATCCTTGGATGAAGCTCAGGAATTGTTGCAAACAGACCCTGCCGTGGAGCAGAAACTTTTGGAAGCCGAACTTTTCCAATGGTATGGTTCTGCAGCTTTACCGGAATACTTAAAGTCCCATAAAAAAATAGAAAAATATTCACCCGGGTAATTCCAATTTTACCGATGCTTAAATCGCTTTTTTTTAGAAATCACTTGGTTTTTTCTTCCTTGGACATCACAAGTTTGACGGGAGAAAAAGCAAACTAAATAATCTTAATTTCGGAATAGTAATAATCATTCGATGACTACACTTGTTCACACCTCTGCCGACCATGTAGACTTCCTCGAACTTGTAAAAGAATTGGATGCTGAACTAAAAATCCGGGATGGTGAAGAACACTCGTTTTATGCACCGCACAATAAGCTGGATAAAATCATTTTTGTCACCATAGCCTTTCATCAAAATATGGCCGTTGGGTGCGGGGCTTTAAAGGAATTCTCTGTAGACAGTCTGGAAGTTAAAAGAATGTATGTGCGTCCGGAAAACCGGGGACATGGAATTGCAGGTAAAATTTTGAATGAACTGGAAAATCAAACTGCAATGCTTGGTTATTCCAGATGTGTTTTGGAAACCGGAAAAAATCAACCGGAAGCAATCAGTCTTTATGAAAAGAATGGCTATAAAAGAATTCCAAATTATGGACCCTATCAAAATATATCCAACAGTGTGTGTTTTGAAAAAAAAATTAATCCTATAATGCAAAGCACTGTTTAAAAAATGGAATACTAAGTAGATGATATCTGCCTCAAAGTTCAAATTATAAGCCTACTTATTAAATCCCAAAAAAAATGAAACTTTTTAGAAATGGATTTCTCAAAGTTGATGCAATCAAAAAATCGTAAAAACTACCCGAAAAACTTCCCGCATACTGAGTACTTTTGCACGTATGAATAAATTAATTGTGTTTTGCATTCTAGGCATCCTGACCTGTTCCTCCTGTGCCTGGTTTTGCAAAAAATCAAAATGTCCGCCCACAGATCAAAGTACTTTGATGGTCAATGACAGTCTTGCTTTACTTGACAAAATAGAGCGATTGGACACCGCACATTTACCTGAATTTATCATTCGCGTAAATGTACATTACATCGACTCCAGAAATGGAATGTTTTATCGAGGGAAAAAAGAAGATGAAAAACCAGTCAATGGAAATGTGTGGGCACACAGATTAATCAACCATGCCAATTCAATTCTTGAAAATCTTGAAGAAAGTGGGACCAGTAAAAATTCATTTGTTGGCAACAGTCGCATCCGATTAAAAATTTATTCGGATCCTTCAAATCCACTGGACAGCAACGGCGGCATTTGGTATTGGCCCAGTAGACGAATGAATAAATCAATGTACAATGAGGATGTACTCAACATTGTGATTGAAGATTATGGCCAACCCAAAGATTTTAAATTAAATGGTTATGCCTGTGGAATGAATTTCTGCAATGAAATCGTACTGCAGGATGCCTTTGACAATGCAGCGAATGGAGGTAGATTTGGCTGGTGGTCGTTTGCCAGTTTGCTGTGCCATGAATTGGGTCATGTCATGGGTCTTTGTCATTCTTTCTATTGCGGAAACGAATGCAAAGATGTGGACATTGACATTGCAAAGGAGTGTAAAATAAATCCCTGTTTTTCGGATTGCGGTGGACCAAATGTGGGTTTCTGCGACAACTGGAAATCAGGTAGTAAAAATATGATGGGGTACAATCCAAACCAATCGTCCTTAAGTCCTTGCCAATGGAAAATTGCCTACCGAAATCTGTGCTTCACAAAGGCAAGATTTGTAGTCAGGCGCAAGGAAATTAAAAATTAGATATTGGGTGCACGAGTCCTTAATAGGATTCTATCACCGCAGCAATTCCCTGCCCTCCCCCTACACAGGCTGTAACGATTCCAAATGACTGCTTCCTGGATTTAAGCTCATGCAGCAAGGTCATGGTCAGTCTTGCACCGCTGCATCCCAGTGGGTGTCCCAGCGCGATTGCCCCGCCATTTACATTGACAATGGAAGGATCCAAACCTGCTTCCCGGATAACGGCAAGCGATTGGGATGCAAAAGCTTCATTTAATTCGATCAATGAAATTTCAGCTAAGCTTTTTCCGGCAGCAAGCAATGCTTTTGGAATGGCTGCGCAAGGTCCGATTCCCATGTACAATGGATCCACACCGGCAACACTGCAAGCTATGATCCTGCCGACCGGTTGTAAACCTAATGCGTTCATCATCCGCTCGCTCATCACCAAAACAAATCCCGCACCATCACTGGTTTGTGAAGCGTTGCCGGCCGTAACGGTACCGTGATTGGCAAACACAGGTTTCAAAGCCGACAAAGCCTCCAGGGTAGTTTCTTTACGAATGCCTTCATCTTCCTTTACCGTAAAATTGGTTTCAGTTCGCTTGTCATTCTTCACGGAAATTTCAGTTAAACTTACCGGTGTAATTTCTTCCGCAAAGAAACCTCTGTCCCGCGCTGCTGAGGACAATTGATGCGATCTCAAAGCAAATTCATCCTGAGCCTCTCTGCTGATGTTGTATTTTTTTGCAACAGCTTCTGCTGTGAGTCCCATTCCAATGATGTAGTCAGGATGTTTGTCTGCTACTTCATAATTGAGGGCCAGTTTATATCCTTCCATAGGAATCTGGCTCATGTTTTCCACTCCGCCTGCAATAAAGCATTCGCCCATGCCGGCACGGATTTTTGCGGTGGCAATAGCAATGGTCTCCAGACCAGAAGCACAATATCGATTGACCGTCATACCGGGAACCTTTTCACCCAGGGCCCTGAGTGATATTTGCCTGCCGATCTGCAGCCCCTGTTCGCCTTCAGGATTGGCGCAGCCTACAATTAAATCATCCACCAATGTAGGGTCTAGTTGCGGCACTTTCTTAAGTAAATCCTGAATGACCATCACAGCCAGATCATCTGAACGTAAAAATCTGAATCCACCTTTCTTCGCTTTTGCAACGGCAGACCTGGTGTAGGCAACGATATAAGCTTCCTGCATGAGTTCGATTTAATAAAAACAAAAATAACACATTCTGATTTGGAAAAAGTCAAATTCATTCCGGCGATCCGGATGGCTTAAGCCTTAAAAACGGAGTTTGAATAAATTTCCAAAGTTTCACCGGCCAGTTCTTGTCCATACATGGGCGCTCAAGGACCAGATAAAAAATAAATGAAATCATGAGTATGTAAATAAAAAGCAGCAAGCCCAACCAAAAATAATCCAAAATAAAATAGTTGAAATAATTCCGTCTGGTGAGTTCTGAACCCAGCCCCATGGTAATTTGATTATGCAACAAATAAATGGAATAACACATTCCACCCATTACGCTGATGTTGATATTGGAAAAAACGATTTTGTATCCTTCCTGCATCAATACATTGTAGAATAATACGAAGAGGAAAAACAATTGTGCAGTGCTTAAAAGTATTTTAGTAAAAGGGTGAATGTCGTTTAAATAAGTAATGTCCGTAAACATCATCAACAAAAAAGCGACTAGCGTGACCAAATCAGGTCGCCAATGGGCATTCCACTCATCAATAAAGGATATTTTTAATTTTTCTGCATAGCAAAGTGCGACCAGTATACCCAAGGAGAAAAAATGAAAATATTCATAGAGACTAAAAAAATCAGGTTTAATGAATTTTGTCAAAATGGAAAAAAATAATGTGATCAGTATCAACATCACTTTTCTGTTGGTAAATTTTTTGAAGAAAATGTAAAACAAAATGGGGGCAAGAATATAAAATTGAATTTCAATTTCAAGACTCCAGGTCACATTGTTCACCAAGGGTTGAATATCCCGGTTGTAAAAAAAATTATGCCCGTAAAACAAGGAATAAAAAAAGCTGGGGGAAAAATCTTCAAAATTTTTTTTCTCAAAGATGGATACCTGAAACCACACGATCAGCAGGAGGCTAATGATATAGGGGGGTTCAAGCCGGGTAAGTCTTCTGTAGAAATAGGATCCGATGGATACTTTTTTCCCTTCCCCGAGATAATATTTTGCAAATGGCAAGGCAAGGATAAAAGCACTGATGACAAAAAAAATCTCTACACCAAAATATCCCCGCAGAAAAATATCATGAAGCCAATCATAAGATTCTTTGTCGTCTTTGTAATCAAATCTGAGTTCTGAAAAAAGAAAGCCATCCAAATGAAAAAATACCACCATGGCAATGGCCAAAAACCTAAGTCCATCAATTTCAGTAATGACGTTACCTGAATTGGTGATTCTTCGTAAAAAACTTAAATTCATGGACCGGACTTAAATTTAAGGTCCAAAAATAACCCAATAAGGCTAAAATTTATCCAAGCCCGGAAATAGTTTGATCTTTTCGGGAAACAAATTTTAAAAAGCTCAATTTAGTATGTGGTATGTAAAAAGTCCAACACCCTATTTGATCTTCGGTTCCTCCAGTTTTTTATAGACCAAAGAAAAAATGTCCTTGGATTGATCTGCAAAGAGAAAGCCCTGCACACTGTCAAAAATGAATGTATAACCTTCAGTTTTTGCAATCTCATTGATGGCATCGTTGATGCGTTTCAAGAGTGGTGCCAGCAACTCATCTCTTCTTTTTGTGAGTGATTCCTGAGCACTTTGCTGGTATTTGCCAATGGCATTTTGTTCAACTTCCAGGTTACTCTCCATTTCTTTCTGCTTTACGGGTGTAAGGTTTCCGCCTTGCATTTGGTCCCGGTAGATCTTCAAACCTTCCTGAAATTTGGTCACCATTTGTTCCCCGGTAGCCGAAAGAGATTTTTCATAAGTGGCCAATTGCTCGGCTATTTTCTTTGATTCACTCAAACTGTCCAATAGAACTTTGGTATTGAGATGCGCTATTTTTTGTGCGGATGCAGAAAAGGCATAGCAAGCCACGATCAGCGTCAAAAGATGTCTAATCTTCATGTTAATTCAAGCTAAATATTATTGGTTGGTATTGTTGTTGTCGGGAATGTTTTTGCGTTCAGCTTCACGCATTCCTTCTCTGATTTCGTTGTTTATGGAGTTTTTGGCATTGTTAAACTCTCTGATGCCTGCACCAAGGCCACGCATGAGTTCCGGAATCTTCTTACCTCCGAACAACAGCAATACAACAAAAACAACCGCCACCATTTCCCAACCACCCAAATTTCCTAAAAATAAAAGAGTCATAATTATTTATTTAAAAGTCAAAGATACTACTTCTTTAATCCAATTTCCCTTAAGCGTTCATCCAAATAGGCCCCTGCCGTAATAGGGTCATAATGACTTGGATTGTCGGCACTTACACAACCCGGCAGGCAAGTGAGGTCCATTTCGCTCCTTGGATGGAGAAAAAATGGAATGGAAAGCCTTGGCACATGCCAGAGATGTCTTGGAGGATTTACCACGCGGTGGGTGGTCGATATGAGCAAATTGTTGGTCAATCTCTGCAACATATCCCCGACATTCACTACAATCTCATTTTCTCCCGGAATTACTTCAAGCCACTCTCCCTGCAAATTCAAAACTTGCAATCCTCCGGCCGAAGCTCCGACCAGGAGGGTGATCAGGTTTATATCTTCATGCTGCTCTGCCCTAATGGCGGAGGAAGGTTCTTGTATGATGGGTGGATAATGTATGGCCCTGAGAATACTGTTACCCTTCAGGATCTTTTCTTCAAAATAATCCTCTTTAAGACCAAGATAAAGGGCTATGGCCCGGAGCAAATGACTTCCGGCAAGCTCAAATGACTTGTATAACTGATCTCCCAATAATGCAAATTCAGGTACATCGACCGTTTTTACATTGTCCGGATATTCTGATTTCAAAGGATCGTCCGAAGCAACTGTCTGCCCAATCTGAAAAAATTCTTTCAAATCTGCCACTTTTGAATGCTTGGCATGCTCTTTCCCAAAAGAAGTATACCCTCTTTGTCCGGCCAAACCGGGAATCTCATATTTTTCCTTCAATTCTGCCGGCAAAGAGAAAAACCGCTCCGCTTCCGCATAAAAACCTGAAACCAAATGTGGATCCACCCCATGATTCTTGACCCCAACGAAACCAATATGCCTGAAGGAATCCCCCAACTCCTTTACAAAAGTGGCGCGATCCACAGGCTTGTCACTTAAAAACAGGCTTAAATCTACTAAAGGTATGGCTCTACTCATTTACAATAATTTCCCTAAACACAACAAAAACCGGACCTCTTTCTAACGCAAGAATGTGAATATTAGTTCGCTGATTCCAAGTATCGCTGGATTTTATAATCCATTAAGGACCGAATGTTCAAAATTTCTTAAATCACACCAAACTAAGTCTGCAATAATACTCCAAGTAATTTCCTTTTATGTCAACTTCTTCCAAAATTTATTACCAAAAATCTTATTGAAATAAACATCCAATTCGGATGAATTAGTGTACTAAATTTACAATGTTCACGAAGTTTTAAATTAGGTTGTAAATAATACATCGTTACTTCAAGAATGGTTTAAAAGAACAATGAAATAAAATTCAGAATAAATGAAAAATTTAAATTATCTGATGATTATAGGATGGCTGCTATTGATCTCATGCACCAAAAGCACCCATGTATTATGTCCCGATTTTAAGGGAAAGAAAAATTCGAATTTTGTGAAAATGGAATTCAATTTTCATCAGAAGAATAAAAAATTAAACAAAAGGCCATTTTCAATTCACCTCAAAAAAGTCCCTCAGGAGGATCAAACAGAGCCATTTTTTATCAAGTTGAATTTATTGGGTACTTCAAATAAAAAGTTATCCTTACCCAATAAAAATTTTAACTTCTCATCAATTCCATTAAAATTAAATTCGAATTCAAGTCTTAAAATAAAAGCATTTACAATCGTAAACAAACATGATTATCAAAAATTAAGCTTTCCAAACGCTCAAAAAAAAGATTCTATTTCAAGACCCAAATATGGTTACAAACTTTTTATTCCATTACTGTCGGTTACTTTTGGAATTCTGGCCGGAGGCTTCGTGGTTCCTGTATATACTTCAGGATTGCTGGTGGGGTTGATCGCTGCTCCAATAGCCGCAGGCATATGCATCACATTAGGTTTCATAGGATTGCGTAGAAAACTTAAGGGAGAAGGATTGTTTTTTAGTATTGTAGGGATAGTTTTAGGTTTTCTCAGTCTGGTAGCATTAGCTCCAATATTGCTCTTTTTCTTAGCCTATATTTAGTAGTAAATGATTTAGGCCTTAATGCTGGGTTTTATTTTCACTAAGTAATCAATGTCCAGTTCAAGTCTTTCTAATACAAATTAGTCACGAATGCTAACTTTTTAATTTTAACTGAAAATTATTTTTGAGGTCTGGTCAGAATACTTACCTTTAACCAGACAATTTTATTATTAAACCTTCAAAATTTATTAAATGAAAAAACTCAGTTTTTTACTCCTCGCATTTGGCCTATTTCTAGGTTCATGTAGCAAGCAGTCCTATGTCAGCTGCCCAAGTTTTAAAGACGGTCATAAATCTTTAGCCTGGAACAATTACCAATCCACCCCTAAAAAGAAAAAAAGCAAAAATCTTTCCAGTCAATTGGTCAAAAAATCTACCTCAGAGTGGGCTGTTGAGAAAGAAATTTTATCTGTTGAGCCAATAGCTGCCAGGCAAAATGCTGAGCCACTTTATGCATCAGTAGAGCCTTCTGTGCTTTATACCCCAAATCTCAATTTACTGAATGAAAAACCGATGGCTCCTTCTAGCCATAAAGCTGCTAAAAAACCAATCAGAGAAACGAGAATTGCCGGAAAAACTCAGGCAAATTTGCAATCAACATTATTAAAGATTAAAAATAATAATATAATTAATAAGCTTTCACCAGAAAATACCAGTAATGGCATGGGTATCGCGGCAATGGTTTGTGGTATATTAGGATTAGTGGGGATTTTTTCAGGCTTCGGTGGTTTACTATTAGGTATTCTTGCAATAATTTTTGGAGCCATTGGTCTTAAATCTCTAAACGGAAGAGGAATGGCTAAAGCTGGATTAGTCATGGGAATAATTGCTGTAGCTTTATCCTTGTTAGCTTTATTGTTTATTTTAGCATTATTTGCTTAATCTATTTTTACATTTTGATTGAATTTCTATTAATCAAATGTTCAATTCAAGTTAAAAATTGAGTAATTCAAGTATTCTTTTTTAATTAAGTTTTGTATAAATAAATATAATAGGTTATTTATATATTGAATTTCGAAAAGTATATTTAATACCGCAACGCTAGTGTCCCTTGCACCTGCCAATTTATTATGCGATCTTCACGCTATAATTTAATCTGCATGCACAAAATTCAAAACTATATAAACGGACAATATCTTGACCCTGTCGATACCAAATGGCTGGACAATATAAACCCGGCAACCGGTCATGTAATCTCCCATCTCCCCGACAGCAACCAAAAAGATGTGGACTTGGCGGTAACGGCCGCAAAAGAAGCCTTTCGAGATTGGTCCCTGACATCAGGATCACTTAGATTCAAGATTCTAAATAGAATAGCAGATTTGATTGAAGAAAAAAATGAAGAACTGGCAGTTGCGGAAACCAACGACACAGGCAAACCCCTCAATCTCTCCAGCAATATTGAAATTCCACGCGCTGCATCCAACTTCAGATTTTTTGCAACCGCGGCCATGCAATTTTCTTCTGAAAGCCATTCTACTCCTGATTCCATAAACTATACCTTAAGGCAACCTATCGGTGTAGTAGGATGCATCTCACCATGGAATCTTCCTTTGTACTTATTTACCTGGAAAATAGCCCCGGCCCTTGCTGCTGGCAATTGCGTTGTTGCCAAGCCTTCAGAACTGAGCCCCACTACTGCCTTTATGCTTGGAGAAATTGCAAATGAAGCAGGATTACCTAAAGGAGTGCTCAATATTCTTCATGGTTTGGGTCCAAACCTGGGTGAGGGCATCGTAAAAAACCCACATATCAAAGCAATTTCATTTACCGGCGGCACCAAAACAGGTCAAATTATTTCCGGTATTGCAGGACCCATGTTTAAAAAACTGAGCCTTGAATTAGGAGGCAAAAATCCATGTTTGGTTTTTGAAGATTGTGATTATTCCAAAACCCTCAGCGAAGTTGCCCGGTTGGCATTTTCAAATCAAGGTCAGATTTGTCTTTGCGGATCCAGAATACTTATTCACCAAAGCATCTATGAAAAATTTAAAACCGACCTTGTCAACAAGGTTTCACATTTAAAAATAGGTGATCCGATGGAAGATGGGACTCAGATTGGTTCTGTCATCTCTGCTGCTCATCGTGACAAAATCATGTCTTACATAACACTCGCCAAAGAGGAAGGAGGCCAATTGCTTACCGGTGGAAATGCCGTTTATCCCGAAGGGCGATGTCATCGAGGATATTTTGTGGAGCCTACCATTTTTGAAGGCCTGGGACCGGCGTGCAGAATAAATCAGGAAGAAGTATTTGGTCCGGTGATCACTTTACAGAGGTTTGCTTCTGAAGAAGAAGCGCTGACTTTGGCCAATCACAGTAACTACGGACTGGCAGCTACCCTTTGGACCAAAGACCTTAACAGAGCGCATAGAATAGCCCAACAACTCAACACCGGTATTGTATGGATCAACTGCTGGCTGAACCGCGACCTGAGGACTGCATTTGGAGGCATGAACCAAAGTGGTGTGGGTCGTGAAGGGGGTTGGGAAGCGATGCGATTCTTCACCGAACCAAAAAATGTTTGCATAAAATACCTTTGAACAATTCATGGTATTTGCTGACCTGTTCATAGTCTTAAAAGGAAAGGTTATCTAAAAACTGAGGGCAAAACGGTGGATTGTTTTACCTTTACTTTTGAATGAAAACCTTATTTCATCTCGGTAAATATGTGGTATGGCTTGGCCAGGTTTTTAAAAAACCTGAGAATGCCAGCATGTACTGGAGGGAGACCCTTCGTCAAATGATCAACATCGGTATTGGGTCACTCATTATTATTGCCATCATTTCAGTCTTTATTGGAGCCGTAACGGCTGTTCAGTTTTCCTACCAAATGGAAGGATCGTTGATCCCAAGATATTACATTGGTTATATAGTCCGGGACATGACCATCATGGAATTAGCCCCAACTTTTAGTTGCATGGTTTTGGCCGGTAAAGTCGGCTCCAATCTGGCATCAGAAATAGGAGGTATGCGTCAAAAAGAACATATAGACGCCATGGAAATCATGGGTGTAAATACAGCAGCCTATCTGGTTCAACCTAAAATCATTGCATCGATCATAGTAATTCCTATGTTGGTCTGTGTAGGTGCATTCATCAGTATTATTGGTGGTTACTTAGCCAGTGTCCCTACAGGTTTGTTCAGCAATGAAGAATACGTTCAGGGCCTTAGATCATTTTTTGTCCCTTACAACGTTACCATGATGTTTGTCAAAGCGGTGACATTTTCATTTCTCTTGACGACTGTTTCATGTTACCAGGGCTATTTTGTTAAAGGAGGAAGTATTGAATTGGGAAATGCCAGTACACAGGCTGTCGTCTACTCCAACATTCTGATTCTTTTATCGGATTATCTTATTGCAATGTTGATGACCACATGATCAGGGCAGAAAATATTTACAAGAGTTTTGGAACTCAGGAAGTTTTAAAAAACATCAGTTGCACCTTCGAACAAGGGAAGACTAATCTGATTATAGGCCGGTCAGGTGCAGGCAAGACGGTATTTCTCAAAATTCTTATTGGACTGGTAACACCTACCAGTGGGCATGTTTTTTTTAATGAGGTGGATTTTTATTCACTCAATAAAAAACAGACCCGCGAATTAAGAATGCAGATTGGGATGTTGTTTCAAGGATCAGCATTGTTTGATTCCATGACAGTGGAAGAAAATATTCGTTTCCCGATGGATATGTTTACGACCAAAACGGCGAAAGAAAAACTGATGCAAGTTGATCATTGTTTGGAGCGGGTAAATCTTCAGGGAAATAATAAAAAGTATCCTTCGGAATTATCAGGAGGCATGCAAAAAAGAGTTGGTATTGCAAGAGCCATTGTGCTCAATCCAACATATCTTTTTTGCGATGAACCCAACAGTGGATTAGATCCCAAAACATCCATTGTTATTGATGATTTGATCATGGACATCACGCACGAAATGAACATTATAACCGTGATCAACACCCACGACATGAACAGTGTGATGCAGATCGGAGAAAAAATTGTCTTTTTTCATGAAGGAAGACTTGAATGGACCGGAACCAAAGAGGAAGTTTTGTCCAGTAAAAATGAGATACTGGAAGGATTTATTTTTGCCTCCCCATTTCTTCAAAAACTAAGAGCACAGATTAATATTTAAATTTTATATTTTATATGGCACAAACAACTAAACAAATGGCACCCGCAAAGAAATCAAAATGGTGGATTTGGGCATTGATTGCCGCCATAATTTTATTGATCACAGCGGCCATTCTAAAGAACAAAACAAAACCTAAAGGAACAGCAGTTGTTGTTGAGAAAGTAGAGCGGAGAGACATTACTGAAACCGTTTCAGCCAGTGGAAAAATCTATCCGGAAAAAGAAATTAAAATATCATCGGATGTTTCTGGAGAAATCGTGGAGCTTTATGTTGAAGAAGGTGATTCTGTAAAAGCAGGACAAATTATTGCACGCATCAATCCGGATGTGTACCTTTCAGCAGTGGAAAGATCCTCAGCCGGAGTCAATGCTGCCAGATCTCAGGCAGGTGCAAGTAGGGTCAATATAAGTGCTGCGGAAGCCCAAAAAGATCAGGTCAAAGCACAATTTGAAAATGCAAAAAAGGTCTATTCCCGAAATAAAAAATTATTTAGTGATGGAATCATTTCACAAGCAGACCTGGAAGCCTCTGAAGCACAGTTAAAAAATCTTGAATCCAATCTGAGATCAGCAGAATCCAACATTGAGGCCATCAAAAAACAATCCCAGGGATCCTCCTATCAGGTAAAAGATGCAGAGGCGGTTTTGAAAGAACAAAAGACTAATCTTGGACGCACTACCATAAAAGCACCCGCGAATGGAATCATTTCCAAACTCAATGTAGAGAAAGGAGAACGTGTAGTAGGAACCATGCAAATGAGCGGTACGGAAATGATGCGCATTGCTGATTTAAACGCCATGGAAGTTCAGATAGAAGTGAGTGAAAATGATATTGTACGTGTTACCATTGGCGATGAAGCAGAAATTGAAGTCGATGCTTACCAAAATAAAAAATTTACCGGACGCGTCACTGAAGTATCCAACAGTGCTTCCAATTTAAGCACCGGTATCGGAGGTTCAATTTCGACTGACCAGGTCACTAAGTTTATTGTCAAAGTCAGAATTGAAAAAGAATCTTATGCAGATTTGGTGACCGGCAATGGACCCGCTCCATTCAAACCGGGAATGTCCGCAACGGTCGAAATAAAAACCAACAAAGTGGAAAATGTCTTGAGCATTCCAATTCAAGCGGTAGTGGCCTACGACCCTGATGCTGAAATGAAAAAGAAAAAAGCAAAGGATGCTGCATTGGAAGGAAACATTGCCAAAACTGAAAAAAAAGTTGCTCTAAAAGAAAATCCATTTCATGAAGCGGTGTTTATCCTATTAAAAGACACTGTCCACAGGGTGGACGTAAAAACCGGTATACAGGATGAAAATTTTATTGAAATAATCAGTGGGCTCAATGAAGGGGATGAAGTGGTAACAGGTCCGTATGTTGCAATATCCAGAGAACTCAAATCAGGTAGCAAAGCGCATCGCAAAAAAGAGGAAGAAGCGGAAAAGAAGTAGTTAAAAAATTCCGGTAATTTCCGATTGATGTTTATAAAATCCACTTAAGATTTTTATAATTTCAAATTTGATTGGAGGCGTTTATTTTAAATAAATATTCTGGCTCTGGCAAACAAATTATGACGGCAGTACATTGTATTAAATTTTCACAGGAAAAATGAAAAAAGCACTCATGTTTTTTGTTTTAATCCATTGCTTTCATATTGGATTTGCTCAAAATATTTGGGGTATTCTCAGTCAGGTGAAGTATAAAAAAATGGTGGATGAAAACCTTGGATTTGAAGTGGAATATCCGTTGTTCAGCGCTGAATTAAAATCTTATGAGGGTAAGGAAATATTGGTAAAAGGTTTCATCATTCCCAGAGATGGTTACAAAAGTCAAACTGAATTTGTACTTTCAGCATTGCCCGTGCGATCTTGTTATTTTTGCGGAGGGGCCGGCCCTGAAACAGTCATTGAAGTGATTGCTCAAAAAGGGATTCCATTTACGGCTGATAAAATTGAACTCAAAGGAATCCTGAGACTCAACACCATGGATTTAAACCGACTTATGTTTCAGTTGACAAATGCAGAAAGAGTCCAATAGACAAAAATCTAATCTATTGGTAATTATACATATTGATTTTAGTTAATATAAACTCAAATTTTCCTGATGTTACAGCCAATTTTCTTGACATTGTTTGAACTAAATCAATATCTTTGCGGTTCTTAAGGGCGAACCAATAATGAAAGAATTGAATTTAGAAAAGGAAGAGTTTATTTCAAAAGTCAAGTTGGCTTTAAAAACACTGAGAGAATATCAAAAACCCGATAACAAAAAAGCGATCATCCAGATAATAAATTCATTTGGACCCTTCTTCGTGATTTGGGTTGCGATTTATTTCTTATGGGATTACAGTATTTTATTGTCAGTGTTACTGGCTGTAATAAATGCATTTTTTCTGGTACGCATTTTTATTATTCAGCATGATTGTGGACACAACAGTTTTGTGGAATCTACCAGCTGGCGAAAAAGAATAGGATATTTCTGTAGTTTAGTAAGCTCTGTGCCCTATAGCTATTGGGCAAAATCCCACCACTTTCACCATATGAATAATGGTATGCTGGAAGTAAGAGACATCGGTGACATTGATACCCTTACGGTAAAAGAATTTGCTTCATTGTCCAAATTCGCAAGATTTAAATACCGCTTGTACCGATCCGGAATTGTGATGTTTTTCTTTGGTCCTCTTTATTATATCTTTATACACAACAGATTGCCATTGGTTAATCTTGAGGAGTTTAAAAAATATAAACCAGGTTTAATTCTGAATAATATAATTTACGCTGCCATCATGGTAGGATTGTGCTTTATCCTTGATTGGAAAAAGTTTCTGACCGTACACATGCTTATCCTTTCATTATTTGCCATAATAGCCATTTGGTTTTTTTACATCCAGCATCAGCACGAACATGGTTATAAAGAATGGAGAAACCGATGGGAATTTATGTATGCAGCCATCAAAGGAAGCAGCTATTATAAATTACCTAAAATACTTCATTGGTTTACCGGCAACATTGCCATTCATCACATTCATCATTTGAATCCTGCGATTCCAAATTACAATCTTCAGAAATGTGAGAAAGCCATTCCTTGGTTTCATAAATACACCACCGAAATTACCGTGTGGGAAAGTTTCAAATTGGCCACTCATAAATTATGGGATGAAAACACCCAAAGGATGATCACCTTCCGGGAATATTACCGAATGGAAAAAATGGGTCTCATAGGAGCATAATTTTATTTACTCGCTCCTTAAATTTAAAGACACACATTTTCTTTTTTCAGGATTAGTTTCCTGAATTTTTATCATCCATTGCAATTGGTTGATCCAATGTCTTGCAGACTGATTAACTTTGCGACCTGTGGCAGAAAATACATCTTTGGAATCCCTCTTCCTGAATGATCCCACTGCTCAAAAGCTTTATAAGCATATTAAAGAAGAGGGACGTAAAAAATTTTGGATTCAGGGCCTTTCAGGTTCAAGGGACAGCTTTTTGCTTTTTTCAAGCCTACGACAGTTTAAATGCACTCATTTAGTCATTGCCAATGACAAAGAAGAAGCTGCCTATCTTCAGAATGACCTTGAACAATTTTGCAAGGAAAAAGAGCTTAGCTTCTTTCCGGATTCATTTAAAAGACCTGTGAGCTTTGAAGATCTGGATCCCTTTCAGGTTCAGCAAAGAATTGAGGCAGTTGCAAAAATTAAACCTGACCACGCACACCTAATCATCAGTTATCCTGAGGCCTTGTTTGAAAAAATATTAGCCCCCGCTCGTTTTGAATCTTCCAGAGTAGATTTTATTCAGGGTGAACTTTTGGATGTTGATGAGGTCATAGATAAGTTAGTAAAGTACGGATTTGTGCGGGCAGATTTTGTTTTTGAACCCGGCCAGTTTTCGATTCGAGGAGGCATAATTGATATCTTTTCGTATGCCAGTGATCATCCTTACCGCATAGAACTCAACGACATAGAGATCGAAAGCATTCGAAGTTTTGATACCCAGACGCAGATGTCCATCCAAAAACTTGGTCGCTTCAGCATCATTCCAAATCTCAATACTGAATTTGAAAATGCGGAGAAGAAAAGTTTGCTGGAAATTCTCCCGGAGTCTTCCATTATTTGGATCAAAGATGAGCAGGCACTGATTGACAAACTCCAAACTTGTTTTGAATCAGCTGAAAAATTTGGAGAAAAAATGATTCACTACGAAGAAGAAAGAACGGTCAATATGATCAGAGATCGTGCTTTTGTTTTTCCGGGTGAAATTGCCAGAGAATTGACCAACTTCCCTTTGGTTTATTTCGATACCAAACCTTCAGAGGTCAGGGATTTGGTGGAGATGCGGTTAAACACAAAACCCCAACCGAGCATCAATAAAAATTTTAACATTCTCATCGAGATCATAAAAGATTTTAATGATCAAAATATCATTCCTTATATCTGCACTTCCAATGTCCAGCAGATCGAAAGATTTTACCGCATTTTTGAAGACCTGAAAGCAGAAATACAGTTTCAGCCGGCACTCATTTCCATTCGGGAAGGTTTTATTGATGAAGACTTGAAGCTGGCATGTTTTACAGATCATCAGATTTTTTCGAGGTTCCATGGATTCAAATTAAAACAAGGATTTTCTGCAGAACAGGCGGTGTCCCTGAAAGTATTGCGTGAATTACAACCGGGTGATTATGTTTCCCATTTAGACCATGGAATAGGAAGATTTGCCGGACTGGAAAAAATCAATGTGAATGGTCAAATGCAAGAGGCTGTAAGATTGATCTATCGCAATCATGACATCCTCTACGTCAGCATACATTCCCTTCATAAGATCAGTAAATACGTTGGCCAGGAAGGCACTGAACCCATGTTGCACAAATTGGGTTCTGATCAATGGAAAATCCTCAAACAAAAGACCAAGGCGAAGGTCAAAGAAATTGCCAAAGAACTTATCAAGTTATATGCCGCACGAAAGGCATCCAAGGGATTTGCATTTTCGCCGGATAATTATTTGCAAACAGAGTTAGAGGCTTCATTTATTTATGAAGACACCCCTGACCAAAGCAAAGCAACTCAGGATGTCAAAAATGACATGGAAAAGGCCTACCCTATGGATAGGTTAATCTGTGGTGACGTAGGATTTGGAAAAACGGAAGTAGCCATACGGGCAGCATTTAAGTGCATCCAGGATGGGAAACAAGTTGCCATTTTAGTTCCCACGACCATACTTGCTTTACAGCATTACCGAACGATCAGTGAACGATTAAAAGAATTCCCGGTAGACGTTGATTACGTTTCTCGTTTTCGCAGTGCTAAAGAAAAAACTGCCATTCTAAAAAAATTAAAAGAAGGAAGTCTCGATTTAATCATTGGCACTCATAGTTTGTTGAATAAAAAAACTGAGTTTAGAGATTTGGGATTGCTCATCATTGATGAGGAGCAAAAATTTGGTGTTGCCTCCAAAGAAAAACTGCGACAATTTAAAGTCAATGTAGACACGCTTACCCTAACCGCTACGCCCATTCCAAGGACCTTACAGTTCTCTCTCATGGCCGCCCGGGATCTAAGTGTCATCAATACACCACCTCCCAACAGACAGCCTATCCACACTGAACGCAGGGTTTTCAATGACGAATTGATTGAGGATGCAATACTGAATGAAATCTATCGGGGCGGACAGGTTTTCTTTGTACACAACAGGGTTAAGAATCTTGCGGAAGTAGGAGACCTAATCAGAAAATTGTGTCCGGATGTAGAAGTAGCCATTGCACATGGACAAATGGAAGCAGAAAAATTAGAAAAAGTGCTGGTAGATTTTATTGAACATAAATTTGATGTGTTGGTCTGTACCAACATTATAGAAACCGGTCTGGACATTCCAAATGCCAACACCATTATCATCAACAATGCTCAAAATTTTGGACTCAGTGATTTGCATCAATTGCGTGGACGAGTCGGCAGATCGAATAGAAAAGCTTACTGCTATTTGTTTGCTCCACCTTCCTCTGCACTCACTACGGAGGCAAAAAAAAGATTAAAAACACTGGAGGAATTTTCAGATCTCGGAAGTGGATTCAACATCTCAATGAGGGATCTCGATATCCGTGGCGCCGGGAACCTTTTGGGTGGCGAACAAAGTGGATTCATCAGTGACATAGGATATGAAACCTATCAACGAATTCTTGAAGAAGCAATTTTTGAATTAAAAGAAGGAGAGTACAAATCTTTGTTTGAAGAAGAAGGCAAACCAAAGAAAACATATGTCAGAGATACCAGTATAGATTCCGATATTGAGATGTTTATTCCAGATTCTTATGTGACCAATGTCCAGGAAAGACTTAATCTATACCAGCAACTTGACAAACTTGAAAAAGAAGAGGATATAGAAAAATTTTCAGTTGCTTTAAAAGATCGTTTTGGGCCTATTCCTTCGTTTGTGGAGGAACTTTTTGAAGGCTTGCGTACCCGCTGGATTGCCAAAGAAATGGGATTTGAAAGGGTTATTCTAAAGAAGAAAAAACTACAGGCTTATTTTATATCCAACCCACAATCAAGTTATTTTGAATCTCCTTATTTCAAAAGTTTACTGAAGATCATCAGCACCGATCATTCTTCAGACCCTTTCACTTTAAAACAATCCAATCAATTGCTGATCCTGATAAAGGAAAACGTAAAATCTCTACGACAAGCAAAGACGCTTTTGGTCAAATTGCATGACCAGATCAAGCAATATGAAGAGTAAAGTATATGGTGAGTGCTTGCATCAATCAAGGCAGATTTAGATCATTTATTGAACAAAATGTCTTGAAATTTGTCTTTAGCTCTAAAGGCTAATTATGGAAAATACCACCGCAAAACCGGCGATCATGCTCTATACTGAGCAGACTCCCAATCCTGAATCATTAAAATTTGTAAGCAACCGTATACTTTATAAGGGAATTGCCGAATTCAAGGACAGAGAAGTAGCCAAAGAATGGTCTCCCATGGCGGATGCCTTGTACACATTAGAATATGTGAAGGCGGTATACATTTCCAATAATTTTGTAACCATTACCAAGAACCCTGATTTCGATTGGCATGAGATCATGGTCTCCACCAAGGAGTTTATAAAGAAAATCATCGAATCAGAAACAGAACTTGTTAAGGCCGGATTTGCAGAATTTCAGCAGGCGGCACACGATGCAGGCGACACGCAAGATTACAGTGCAGAAGATCAGGACATCGTTAAAAAAATTAAAGAGATTATTGAACATTATGTAAAGCCTGCAGTGGAAATGGACGGTGGAAATATTGAGTTCAAATCCTACAACGCCGGAGTGGTAACGGTGATGATGCAGGGGTCTTGCAGTGGATGTCCTTCTTCAACAGTCACCTTAAAATCAGGAATCGAAGGTCTGATGAAGCGCATGCTTCCGATGGTAAAGGAAGTAGTGGCAGAAGCTCATTAAGCCTTTTGAGACGCTCAGTTTTTTATTCTTAATTATTACATTCTGTAACCGAAATTTATCGGTACATAGAATTTACTTTAGCCAGAACACCGTTTCCCGGACACAAGTCTTCTTTAGTCAACTGATTTAAAGGTCGGTCGGAAGTATTCAATAAGGTATGAAGATCTTTACTGGTCTGATCAATAAAAATCAAGCCGGTCAATATTTCATGATTCAGTTTGGCCTCGTAAATCTTTTTATAGGCGGATAATTTATCAGTTGGATCCCAACTTTTGTCCAGTTTGTTTAATCCTATAAAACTTTCATCATGCAGCTGGATATATTGTACACTTCCGTCTGGCTGGGCATGCGTAATTTCACTTCGCTCCGGAACTAAATCGATGGAAGCAGTGGCTTCCATATGTTCACGGGTATAATCATAAGATTTAGTACTTCCGGCATTGTTGTTAAAAGTAACGCATGGTGAGATCACATCAATCAAAGCAAATCCCGGATGTTTCAGTCCGGCTTTTATCAAAGGAACCAACTGACTTTTGTCCCCGGAAAAACTGCGTGCCACAAAAGTAGCGCCTAATTCCAGCCCGAGTCCAACAAGGTCAATGGATTGAAATTGATTTTCAGCACCGGATTTATTCACTGACCCTGCATCTGCGGTAGCTGAATCCTGACCTTTGGTTAATCCGTAGCAGCCATTGTTCATGACAATGTAAAGGATATTTAAATTTCTTCTTATCGCGTGTACAAATTGACCCATTCCGATGGATGCTGAATCCCCATCGCCCGACACTCCGAGATAAATGAGATCTTTATTAGCCATGACAGCTCCAGTGGCAACAGAAGGCATTCTGCCATGTACTGAATTGAAACCGTGAGAATTGCCTAAAAAGTAGGTGGGTGTTTTTGATGAACATCCTATCCCGGATAATTTTGCCAATCTATGAGGTTCTATTGCAGACTCATAACAAGCCTGAATAATTGCACCGGAAATAGAATCATGGCCACAACCTGCACAAAGTGTTGATATTGCACCTTCATACTCTTTTCTAGCATATCCGATCTCATTTAAAGGAAGATCCGGATGTCTGAAATTTGGTTTTGCGTATGTCATTTTATAATTTAATATCTACAATTATTAAGAAGTTCTTTATTGAGGTTTTTTCGAGTTGAAGTCATACCTCCTCCGTAAAACCTCACCACTTCATTTCCACATTAACTAATTAGCTCATTAACCCATTATCACATTAGCTCATTAACTAATTAACTCATTAACTAATTAGCTCATTAACTAATTAACCATTTGTTCTTTTATTTTTCCATAAATAAACTTGGCAGTAATCGGCATTCCGTTAAACTGAAGTACTTTTTTTAATTTCTTTGGATGGATATCGCCTTCCATGATGAGCATGGAGCGCATTTGTGCATCCCGGTTTTGTTCAATCACGAAAACGTTCTCATGTTTTTCTATAAAATCTATTAAATCCTGATGGAAAGGAAATGACTTGACACGTACGGCGTTCATGTTAATCCCATCACTCTGTAATAGATCCAATGTTTCGATGGCTGAATAAGAAGAAGTTCCAAAAAACAAAATGGCTGATTTATTGGCAGGATCATTTCTTACAATCTCCGGAGCAGGAACTTCTTGCTTGATGGTCTCCCATTTTTTAAGGAGTCGGGTCATATTTCTTGCATAGACGTCTCCATCTTCGGTGTATCGTGCATACTCATCCCTAGAGGAACCTCTTGTAAAGAATGAACCTTTGGTAGGATGTGTGCCGGGAATGGTTCTATACGGAATTCCATCGTTGTCTACATCCAGGTATCGGCCGAATGTTTTGATTTGTTCCAGTTCATCTGCATTTAATACTTTGCCCCGATCATAAGCTTTATGGTCGTCCCAATGGAAAGGATCACATAGATGGTCGTTCATTCCAAGATCAAGGTCTGTCATGAGGATGACCGTTGTCTGGAAGCGCTCTGCCATGTCAAAACTCATTACGGTCATGTCAAAGCATTCTGTAGGAGTAGAAGGAAATAAAAGAATGTGCTTTGTATCACCATGAGATGCATAGGCTGAAGAAAGCAAATCCGATTGTTGGGTTCGGGTAGGCATACCGGTGGAAGGTCCTGAACGTTGTACATCGACCAGCACCGCAGGAATTTCGGCGAAGTAGGACAATCCAAGAAATTCAGACATTAATGAAACGCCCGGACCACTGGTTGCTGTGAAAGCTCTTGAACCATTCCAGTTGGCACCAAGGACCATGCCTATTGCAGCTAGTTCATCTTCAGCCTGAATGATGGCAAATTTTTTCTTGCCTGTACCTTCTTCAATCCGATATTTATTGCACCATTTCTCAAATGCATTCATTACACTGGTAGAGGGTGTAATGGGATACCAGGAACCTACTGTCGCACCTGCATACATTGCAGCAAGTCCACAAGCATTATTTCCGTCAACAAGGATTTTATCTTTATTCAGATCTCTGGATTCCAATCGAAGGGGAAGTGGACAATTAAAATGTTCCCGTGCATAATCTACTCCAAGATGAAGAGCTTGTAGATTTCCGGGAATCAGTTTTTCTTTTTTAGCAAATTGATCTCTGATCAGGTTTTCAATCACGGCTAGGTCCATGTCCAACAGAGCAGCCAGTGCACCCACATAGACCACATTTTTCATCAGTAGATGTTGCCTGGGGTCATTAAAGTGTTCAACACACAATTTCATCATCGGGATCCCGATGTAATGGATGTCCTCACGTATAAACTGTTCCCTGAGCGCCTTGGTAGAATCATAAATCAGGTAACCTCCTTCCCTAACATTGGCAACATCCTGTTCCATGCTTTGAGCATTCACGGCAACCATGATGTCGATACCTTCTCTTCGACCCAGGTATCCATGTTCGCTCACCCTCACTTCATACCAGGTCGGTAATCCCTGAATGTTGGATGGGAATATATTTTTTGGTGTCACCGGTATGCCCATCCTGAAGATGGCTTTGGCAAACATATTATTTGAGCTGGCCGAACCAGTTCCATTTACATTGGCAAAACGGACCACCAGATCATTCACTTTTGGTGCGTTCATCATAGTTGACAAGCTTTAGGCGCGTGATATAAATATTTCTGCATATCCCATGCGGAAGTAGGACAACGCTCTGCGCACAGTCCACAGTGTAAGCAAACATCTTCATCTTTAACCATGACCCTCATAGTAGGCAGAACATTGGACACATATAGATCCTGGCTGGTATCCAATGACGGAGCGCTCAGTCTTGTCCTGAGATCTGATTCTTCACCATTTTCGACGAAACTGATGCAAGCAGTTGGGCATATATCTACACATGCATCACACTCGATGCATTTACTTTCGGTAAAAATGGTCTGAACATCGCAATTAAGGCATCTCTGTGCTTCCTTGAAGGCCAATTGCACATCAAATCCCAATTCGACTTCCATCAATCGATCCTTCAGTGCTTTCGTTTTATCGGCATGCGGAACTTTGAATCTCAAATCGTCAGCCGTCTGATTGTCATAGGACCATTCATGAATACCCATCTTTTGTCTGATGAGATTGGTCATGGGAGAGGGTCTTTCTGTAAGCGATTTTTGTTCGCAATACAAGTCAATAGAGATGGCTGCCTGATGTCCATGCGCCACTGCGGTAATTACATTCTTTGGTCCGAAAGCTGCATCCCCTCCAAAGAAGACTTTTGTCAGGGTTGATTGAAAAGTAAGGGTATCAACAACGGGAAGACCCCATTTATCAAAGGCTATTCCCAAATCTCTTTCGATCCATGGAAAACTATTTTCCTGTCCGATGGCTAAAAGCACATCGTCTGCCTCCATAAACACTATTTCTCCGGTATTGACCAATTGTCTTTTTCCGTTTTCGTATTTAGCTTCCACCACTTCAAACTCCATCCCTTTTAATTTTCCATTCTCCACTACAAAAGCTTTAGGGGAATGTAAATTGTAAAATGGAATGTCTTCATGCTGTGCATCCTCTATCTCCCAGGGGGAAGCTTTCATTTCACCAAATGGGCTTCGGACTACTACACGAACATCGTCTCCGCCCAGTCTTCTGGATGTTCTGCAACAATCCATGGCGGTATTGCCTCCTCCTATAACGAGCACTTTTTTCCCGATCTTTTTGGTGTGCTCAAAAGCTACGCTGGCGAGCCAATCAATGCCTATGTGAATATTTTCGGCTGCCTCCTGACGCCCCGGCAAATCCGGTAAATCTTTTCCACGCGGTGCTCCGGTCCCTACAAAAACTGCATCATAATCATCCCTCAGCACTTCCTTCAAACTGGAAACGTAGGTATTAAACTGGGTGTGAATGCCCATGTTGAGAATGTAATTCACTTCTTCGTTGAGGACCTCCTCAGGAAGTCTGAAAGACGGAATTTGGCTTCTCATAAATCCACCACCTGCCGGTTGTTCATCGTACAGATGAATCTCATAACCAAGAGGTGCAAGATCTCTGGCTACGGTCAAAGATGCCGGACCACCTCCGATCAGAGCTATTTTTTTACCATTGGGAGCCGTTGGTCCGGGAATCAGGCTGGTTACGTCATCCTTGAAGTCAGCCGCAACTCTTTTAAGCCTGCAGATGGCTACCGGCTCTTCTTCGATTCGTCCCCGACGGCAGGCAGGCTCACATGGGCGGTCGCATGTTCTACCCAAGACACCGGGAAAAACATTGGACACCCAATTGATCATATAAGCATCGGTATATCGGCCTGCGGCGATGAGTCGGATGTATTCGGGTACCGGCGTATGAGCAGGACAGGCATATTGGCAATCCACTACTTTGTGGAAATACTCCGGATCATGAATATTGGTAGGATTCAAATTACATATTTTACCCCGCAAAAATATATGTTTTATCCTTACTGACCTAAGAATAGAAGACCAATATGTACATTTGATTGAGTTGGTTTGGCGTTAAGCTGATTTTAATCAATTTTTGGGTTTGAAATAAAATGTGGATTCCCATTCGGGGCTAAAAAGAAAGCTTCGGAAATAAGCCTTGTTTTGTT